>JAHIZQ010000063.1 GCA_018814505.1 Candidatus Omnitrophota bacterium | reverse complement strand
TGATAGAATAGTAACAGATAAAATAAGTTTTGTCAAATATTTTTATTAATTGTTTTTAAGAAAAATTACATAAGAATCATTTTTTAGTATGTACCCAAAATGTTTCCCCTCACATTTCTTATTGCAATTGCTGTAACTGCTCCCAAAAACCCGGATAAGAAGTATCCACACATTTGGTATTTTTTATTACACATTCTCCATCTGAAAGTAAACTTGCTATTGCCATGGTCATCGCAATACGATGATCTCCAAAACTATCAAATTCATCCGATTTCAACGTTTTATAACTGCCCTTAATAATTAAATTTTCTTCTTGTTCTTCAACAATAATTCCCATACGTTTAAAATTGCTAACGATACTTTTCACTCTGTCAGTTTCTTTCACCTTAAGTTCATTTATTCCCTTAATCACAGTTTGTCCCGTTGCACAAACTGCCGCAAGTGAGAGGATTGGAATTTCATCAATCAAAAGCGGTATTTCATGTTTTTCTATCGTTGTTCCCCTGAGTCTGGAATGTGACACATTTAAATCTCCCACAGGCTCAAGCGCTGACTCATAATTAATTATCTCAATGTCAGCCCCCATCCTTTTCAAAACATTTATAATCCCAACACGTGTTGGATTTAATCCAACATTCCGAAAAATAATTCGCGACCCTTCTATTAAAACGCATCCGATAATAAAAAATGCCGCGCTGGATATATCCGCGGGAATTTTAAAATCTTTTGAAATAAGTTCGTTTAACCCTCGAATTTCAGTCGTCAGGCCTTTTCTCTTTATGTCTGCTGAAAAATATTCAAGCAGTCTTTCCGTATGATCTCTAGATTGAAAAGGCTCTGTCACCGATGTTAAGCCTTGAGCATATAGCCCTGCAATTAATACACATGTCTTTACCTGCGCACTTGCCATGGGCATTTTATAATTAATCGGCATTAAAGGGCTGTTTTTTCCTTCAATTTTAAGCGGTGCGTGACTACCACCTTCCATTGGTTTGATTACAGCTCCCATCTTTGACAAAGGTTCAATTACTCGATCCATTGGCCTTTTGTTTAAAGAGTCATCACCAATCAAAATCGTACCAAAATTCTGACCAGCCAAAACCCCTGACAATACGCGCATACTCGTACCGGAATTCCCCAAACAAAGAGCATCCAAAGGTGATTTAAGCCCTCTGAGACCTTTCCCAAAAACAGTAATATTTGCCCCTTCCTGATCTATCCTTATACCCATAGCCCGAAAAGCTTCCAAAGTTCTAATACAATCATCACTGAAAAGAAAATTTGACACATGGCACTTCGCGTTTGCAAGCGCACCCAATATCACTGACCTATGTGAAATACTTTTATCAGGAGGAACCTCTATTTCACCCTTTAATCCTTTTGTATTTTTTTTAATTTTCCAATCCATTTTTCACCAACTGTTCTGTTTTTTAGCCCCTTGTAAATAGTACAAGCATCTATTCTTCGTTTGCTATCCGTTCTTTGCGGCATTGTCAATTACTTCCTTAATATCTGCCGGTATCGAAGCGCTAAATTCCATATATTTTCCAGTATCAGGATGAAAAAAACCAAGTTTTTCAGAATGCAAAGCTTGTCTCTTCATACTTTTATCCGAGCCATACTTGGTGTCCCCTAATACGGGGTGGCCCAAATAATTCATATGCACACGGATTTGATGGGTTCTCCCTGTTAAAAGTTCTACCCTTATAACGGTGAATTTTTCATAACGCCTCAAGACATGATAAATAGTACGCGCCTCTTTTCCCTCCAAATGTTCAACTTGCATTTTTTTTCGATCTGTTTTATGCCTGGCTAACGGAGCCTCAATAATACCGTTATCCAATTCTAACCGCCCTTTAACTAACGCTATATAATTTTTTTTAACCGCCCTTTTTTGAAACTGTTCGGCCAGTGACCTCAATGCTTTGGAGGTTTTCGCGGCAACCATAACTCCTGATGTGTCTTTATCTAAGCGATGAACAATTCCCGGGCGTAATTCATTCTCTTCATTAGGCAGTTTGCCACAATGAAAAAGAAGAGCATTGACTAACGTCCCCTTCCTTATACCTGCTCCAGGATGAACAACCATGCCGTAGGGTTTATTAACTACAATAAGGCATTCATCTTCATAAATGATATTTAACGGAATGTTCTCCGCCTCTAAATTTTCATTTTGCAAAGTATCGACAATTTTTACAAAAATCTCGTCTCCTTCATGAACAAGATAACACGCTTTTACTTTTTTTGATTTCACCAAAACAAATCCATTATCGATTAAAAACTTTACATACGTACGCGAATATTCCCTGCCAAGCCGATCAGTCAGGCATTTGTCTAACCGTTTTCCACCCTCTGTTTCAGTAATTATTATGTCAAGTTCTTCCATAAAACGCCTCTTTAAATCCTGTTTATAGCTCCGCACATAAACTTTTTGTTATGTGTCCATTTCTAAAATTGGAACAACAATCAATTCCTCCCTTTAAAAAAAAGAAACTTAAGAGGGATTTCTTTTTTTAAAAATCCCTTTCCTTGAGTTCTCTCTAGGAACAAACTACCCCCCTTTCCCAAAGAGGTTTACACGTCTATTCCGCTTCGCTAAATAATCACTTTGTTATCAATTTCACCCGTTCCTTACTTTTTTTATACTTCAGTACAAAAAACAGTAGAAGTCCGATTAAAAAAGTTCCCGCGCCTATAATCTGCGAAAGTTTTATACCGCAGATTAAAACAAGATTGTCTCCTCTTAAAAAATCAATAAAAAATCGAAACGCCCCATACAAAACCAAGTATAACGCGAAAATAACGCCTTGAAAAAAATCCTTTTGCCGTAATTTTAACAGTAGCATACATATCAAAAAAAGAATCATACTTGAATAAAGCTGTACCGGTATCCTGCAAACATCTTCTCCAGGAAACGTAACTCTACATCCGCTTTGAACGATTCCCCCATAACAGCATCCGTTTAAAAAACATCCAATACGGCCAAAAGCCTGCCCCAAAGCAATATACGGCACAATCAAGTCGCTCATTTTCCAAAATGATATTTTTTTTATACCGCAAAAAACAATCCCTGAAAAAACAGCAGTAATTAGAGCTCCTTGAAACGCAAGACCTCCTTCGTGGAACATTAATATCCGGAAAGGAAAACGTAAGTAATACTCCCAATTTATAAACACGTATAATAGACGGCCACCAATAAGCCCGCTGATTAAAAGCGTTATAAAACAATCTAAGATTGTTCCCCTCGAAATGTCAGAACACTTATCCACACTTCTAAGCAAAAAAAAAGCTGATACTAAAAAACCTATTGCAACACACAACCCGTATGAATAAAAAGTACAAGGGCCTATTTGTAGAAAAACACGATGCATTAATCCCCCATTTTGGTCAATTCCGCATATTGATCTACATAGGAATATTAGCGTTCTTTTTTGAAAAACATAGAAAAAATAAGAATTACGGCGCCGCTAGTTATAAAACTATCCGCCAAATTAAAAACCGGCCATACGCGAAAATCAATAAAATCCACTACATATCCGTACCGAATTCTGTCAATAAGGTTACCGCAGGCTCCTCCAAGAATAAAACAAAGTGATATTTTTTCATAAACATTCAATGCTTTATTTTTTGCGGCCAAAAAATAACTGATAAGAATAACAACACCAAAAGTAATACCGGCAAACAAATAGGAGCAACCCTTAAACATTCCAAACGCGGAACCCCTGTTATGCACAAGTGTAATATGAACGACTCTGCCAACTACAGGAATACTGACCCCTTCCGCAACCAGCATCTTAACACAGGCTTTTGAAGCTTGATCCAGAAAACATATAATTAACGAGCAAATATAGTAAAACACTATCGTTCCGAAGATTTTTCGTTTTTTTCCTGGCATTTTATACAATATTCCGCTTCCGGCATTGCGATTAAACGCTGTTTGGGAATAGGTTCTCCGCAATAATCGCATGTACCATATTCACCACTATCAATACGCTTTATCGCGTCATCAAAAGCATAAAGCCTTTCTCTTTCACCTTCAGCTAATTCCAAGGAGAATTCCCGGTCATAAAGATCCGTTGCCATATCAGCCATATGAAAAGAATACCCTGAAAGGTCACCCGAAGCATCCTTGAAAGATTTATTTAAAGTATCTCCTTTCAGGCTTATAAGTTCCTGCAAAATCTTAGCTTTTTCACCAATCAGTTTCTTTCTTATAGCCTGAAGCTGTTTTGCAGTAAAAGCTTTTCCCTTTCCTGTGGTCTTTTTCTTAACCATTATTACTCCTTTCGACAACTACGTTAAAACATCGTTGGCATAAATCCGAATAATCTTTATTTTTACCGACAGTTTCACTAAAATTCCAGCATCTTTGACATTTTTCCCCAAGAGCCCTTTTCACAAGAGCTTTTGTGTTAATAACACCCGGAACCGATTCCATTCCTTCTTTATCTTTCTCTACAACAAATACTTGTGAAACTTTAAAAATACCCGCGAATAACTCTAAATTGTCTTTCATAAAAGTTTGCGTATCCTTGTCTTCAGAATAAAACTCAATCGAAGCTTCAAGCGAACTTCCTATCAAATTATTTGCTCTTTTAAGTTCAAGTAGTTTCATAACCCCGTTTCTTACGCCCAGTATACGTTCCCACTTAGCGTCAAGCTCGCTATTTCTACAAGCCGTAAGATCTTTGACCAAACTTGGCCAAAAGGCCATGTGTACGCTTTTTTCTTTATCAATAAGCGCCATCACGCTCCAAACTTCTTCCGTGGTAAACGAAATAATCGGCGCCATAAGTCTAACTAAAGTATTTAATATTCTGCTGATAACTGTCTGAACTGAACGCCTTTCTCCTGAATCCGGAGCATCAACATATAAAACGTCTTTTAATACATCAAGATAGAAAGCACTTACTTCATAAACACAAAAGTTATATACAGCCCTATAAACCTTATAAAACTCATATCTGTCATAATACCCCGTAATTTCTTCAACTACCCCTGAAAGTCTAGATAACATCCACTTATCTATCTCCGTCAAATCATCCGTTTTTACCGTATTTTTTGAAATATCAAAATCATATAAATTGCTTAGCAAGAACCTAAAGGTATTACGTATCTTCCTATAACCGTCAGCAAGTCGTTCCAAAATTTCTGACGAAAGCTTAATGTCCCCCACATAATCGCTTGAAGCCACCCATAACCGCAATATATCAGCTCCGTATTTTTTCATGATTTGGGTGGGACTGATTACATTACCGACGGATTTTGACATTTTCTTACCTTCTCCATCAACCACAAACCCGTGAGTAAGCACTTTTCTGTATGGAGCTTTTCCTTTTATACCCATAGCTGTAATAAGCGCGGATTGAAACCACCCGCGGTGCTGATCAGAACCTTCTAAATACAAATCAGCGGGAAAACCCAACTCTTCTCTTGTCTCAAGCACAGCTTTATGGCTAACTCCTGAATCAAACCACACATCAAGAATATCATTTCCTTTAAGAAACTTTCCGCTCCCACATTTTGCGCAAATCATGTTTTCGGGATATATTTCCTGCACACGTTTTTCAAACCACGCGTTTGCTCCACTCTCGCGCGTTAAATCAGCGGTTTTTCTTATGATAGCGGAATTTGTAAAAGTTTCGCCGCACTCAGCACACTGAAACGCGGGTATCGGCACCCCCCAATATCTTTGCCTTGAAAGGCACCAATCGGGACGGGTTTCAACCATAGCGCTTATTCGATCTTTTGCCACAAGAGGTATCCACTCAACATCTTTCTTTATAACTTCAACCATTTTTTCACGAAGTTTATTGTGGTCAATCTTCATAAACCATTGTTTTGTTGCTCTAAATATTATGGGCTCTTTACATCGCCAGCAATGAGGATATGAATGTTTTATGTCTTCTGTTTTAATTAACATATTTTGACTACGAAGCTTTTCTATTATGCTTTTATTGGCCGCGAACACATTTTGCCCGGCAAATTCTCCTGTTTCAGTGTTAAATTT
>JAHIZQ010000062.1 GCA_018814505.1 Candidatus Omnitrophota bacterium | reverse complement strand
GAGATGGAAGAAGCTAAAAAAGAGAAGGAGAAAAAGCAAGAATCTAAATCAAGTGAAATTGGGTATGCTGTTTTATCTTATTTGTGGATATTGTGCCTTATTCCGATTTTAATGAAAAAAGAAGAGCCGTTTGTTAAGTTTCACGCCCGACAAGGGCTTATGCTGTTTATTGTTGAGGTTGGAGTTGGAATAGTAGGTATAGTGCCGGTTTTAGGGCAGATTATTTATATTCTTGGAATGCTTGTATGCGGTATTTTTTCTTTAGTAGGCATTGTGCAGGTTCTTATGGGAAATGAATGGAAAATGCCGGGTATCGGAGCATGGTCGGAAAAAATATCGCTATAAATTTTAACATAAGAGGATGATACGTGAAGCAACCGGGGATGGTCAGGAGATTAGTTTTCCTAATAACTTTAATTCTCATTGTCGTTTTAGGTTTAAACTATTCATATTTCATGAAAAAGGTCCAGGTGTCGGGCAAAGGTGAAATATTAAAGGAGTTTGATTTTTCGTCCGCGAAAAGTCTGAGAGAGTGGGATAAAAAAGTTTTATCACAAAAGAGTACCAGCTATACCGCAGAAAATTTTGATGGAAAAAGTTGTGTAAAAGCCCATAGCGAAGATTCGGCTTCCGCGCTTTTTTACAAACAGACACTTTCCTGTAAAAGAGAACCTTTTTTAAAATGGAAATGGAGACCGGAAGTATTTCCGGTGCATAAACAGATAGAAACATTGTATGATAAGGGTGAGTTTGATTTTGTTGCGCAGGTGTATGTGGTTTTTTCAGCAAAATTTTTTCTTAATGCGAAAGCTCTTCAGTATGTATGGACAGAAGATTTGCCAGTCGGTACGGTTGCTCCAAGTCCTTATACGAAAAATGTTAAAGTTGTGGTTTTACAGTCAGGTGCTTCCGAGGAGTGGAAAGAAGAGTCACGTAACTTAAAAGAAGATTTTCGTAATTTTTTTGGAATGGAACTGGAAAAAGATATTGACGCGGTCGCGATTATGACGGACGCGGATAGTACGGGGTCCACTGCAATTGCGTACTATACGGATATTGTTTTCGGATACTTGGAAAATAATTCTAATGAAGGATCGGTTGAAACCGTAGATAAAAAGAGTAAAGACGGTGCTAATTTTTCAAAAAAAATAAATCCGGCAAAAGTGGATATTGAAAATAAGACGGATAACATAGAAAAGAAAGAAGACTGAACCTAAAATTCTGGTAACGGAAGGAGTAGTCATCAAATACTTAAATAGATCGTTACAGTCGAAGTATCTTTTTATACTGGTTAGTTCAATGCTATTACCGACATTATTTGTGGGCGGATGTTTGTATTACCTGATTTTTAACATTATGGCAGAACAAATTGCGTTGCCGGATGTTATAGCAAGGGATCTTTTGCCAGTAATACAGCAAATTAATGTGATCCTAGTAATTGGACTGCCTGTGCTTTTTGTGGTGCTCTCAACGTGGGCAATTGTTTTGTCGTATAAATTTGTTGCTCCCCTGGAAAGACTGGAAGAGGATATAAGTCGCATTGATAAGGGTGATTATTCGGTACGGCTTCAAATTCGTAAAGATCATGATCTTCGACCGATTGCTGATGTTATTAATGATCTAGTGGATAAACTTGATTTTAAAAAGAAGGGCTGAAATATCTATGGGAATACATGAGACAGCTTTGATTTCAAAATCTGCAGAAATAGAGCCGTCTGTGGAAATCGGGGCAAATGTTGTAGTTGAAGACAATGTAAAGATTGGGGCAGGTGTAAAGTTAATGCCCCAGGTTTACATTTGTCGAGGGACGGAAATTGGTGAAAACACGGTCGTTCATGTGGGAGCGGTTATTGGAAACGAGCCTCAAGATTTTTCATATAAAGGCGCTGAATCTTTTACGAAAATAGGCAAAAATAATGTCATAAGAGAGTATGTAACAATACATCGCGGAACGTCAGCCGGGTCATCGACCGTTATTGGAGATAATAATTTCCTGATGGTACAAGCGCACGTTGGACATAACTGCAGTATCGCGGATAATGTAATTATTGCCAATGGTGCTTTGCTTGCAGGCTATGTGACGGTGGAAAAGGGGGCGTTTATATCGGGTAATGTAGTTTTTCATCAGTTTTGTCGGATTGGAAGTTACGCGATGATAGGGGGGTTTACCGGTGTTAATAAAGATGTGCCGCCGTATATGCTCGTAAGGGGGCCATCGACGATCCGTGGGATTAATTTAATTGGACTTAGAAGAGCCGGATTTAGCCGTGAATCAATACGCGAAGTAAAAGAAGCATATAAGATTTTGTACTTGTCGGGGCGAAGTAAAATTGAAGCTCTCGAATTGATAAAGAAAACGTTAAAGTCGCCAGAAATAGCGCATTTTGTTGCGTTTATCGAAGCTTCTAAACGCGGGATATGTGCCGTTCGCTTCATGAAAGAAGAGTTTTTTTGATATTTGTGGTTAAAACTAAAAAGGGGGAATAAGGATGAAAAAAACAGATGTGCATAAACTGATTAAAAAATATAAGCCGGTTATTAAGAAAACTGGCAAACAATTGGCTGAAGTTGCCAAGACCGCGGAAGAGGACATTTCGAAAATTTACAAAATAGCGCATACGTATGTGGAAATGCAAATGAAAAATTTACAAAAAGAAAAACTTTTTCATGAAATTGGTAAAGATGTTGCACAAAGAATGCTTAGTGGAAAAATTAACGTACCGGAATTGGAAAAATATAAGCCACGTTTGATTCTAATCGATTCTGCGGGATCAAAAATGAAGAAAAAGTTGACACGTATTGGAAAAATGAATAAATCAAAAAAAGCTTCGAAAAAAAATAAATAAAAAACGCAGTTGAGATTGATTTATTGAAATAATTTGGAATGTAGAGGGATATGGAAGGCTTAGATTCCGCGGATAACCAAAAACAGAAAAAGTATTCAATCCTTAAAACGCGTGTTTATGTTTTTGTCGCGTTTTTAACACTAATACTGCTGATTATCTTTCAGTATACGTTATCAAACCCGTTGTCAAACGTAGTCCAGAATGTTTTTTCTAATTTTTACACAGCTTGTTTTATTTACACAAGTTTGTTTTTGGCTTTTATGTTCGCGGCAACTTTGCCGCTACGTTTTGTTAGTTCATTTTGTATTGAGCATAGGTTTGGGTTATCGCGCCAGAGTTTTGGTGCGTGGGCCTTGGATGAAGGTAAATCAGCGCTTTTGTCATTTGTAATTCTTGCCGTAGCGGCAGAAGTTTTTTATGTGGTTTTAAGAAATTTTCCAGCAACCTGGTGGATAATTTTTGCCGGTATCTGGATTTTCTTTTCAATTATAATGGTCAGGTTTTTGCCTGTTTTGGTAATACCGCTCTTTTACAAGTATGTGCCGCTAGGAGATAATCCGCTTAGAGCGAGGATAATGGAACTTGCGGAACGGGCGAATGTAAAACTTATGGATGTTTGTCAGATTGATTTCAGCCGTAAAACTTCGAAAGCTAACGCGGCATTGGTAGGATTAGGCAAAACCCGGAAAGTTCTTTTAGCGGATACTTTGATTTCAAATTTTTCAGAAAATGAAACCGTGGCGGTTGTCGCGCATGAATTTGGGCATTTTGCGCTTCGCCATATGCTGAAATTATTGTTGTTTTCAGGGATAGCGATTATAAGCGGGTTTTTTATCTTATCATGTTTAACTGATAAAATTGTTCTGATTTCAGGCAGGGGTTCTATCTCAGATCTTTATTTTTTACCGGTTTTTGTGCTTTTTATGTTCATTTTTGGTATTGTGCTCATGCCGGTACAGAATTTTTTTTCACGGGTGCTAGAACGACAAGCGGATAAGTTTGCGTTGAAGTTGACAAGTAATGCGGCAGATTTTATTTCCGTTATGAATAAACTGGCGGATTTAAATCTCGCGGATCGGAATCCTTCAAAATTGAAAAAGATTTTTTTGTATGATCACCCGCCGATAAATGAGCGTATTAACATGGCGCGCGGATGGAAGCGTGGCGCATAATTGTTTTTACAAATCCTGTTTTGCCAATGTGCTGACTTATGAATAAAAAAATTTCAAAAATTTATAATAACGCGAAAAAATATTTTGGGAATCTCGGTTGGTGGCCCGCCGATTCAGTTTTTGAGATTATTATCGGTGCGATTTTGACACAGAATACATCTTGGAAGAATGTGGAAAAAGCTATCGCGAATTTAAAAGAGAAACGTCTTATTGATCCGGTTAAAATATGTAAAATGCGGTTAACTGAATTGTCTGTGGTTATACGTCCCGCGGGGTGCCACAACATAAAGGCGAAAAGACTTAAGGAAATTAGCCGGTTTATTGTTGCCGAATGCGCGGGGGTTTATTCGAAACTTCAAAAACGATCGATAGGGAAACTTCGCGGGCAACTTTTAAATGTTTCTGGCGTTGGCCCAGAAACCGCGGACTCCATATTGCTTTACGCGTTTGGAAAACCCGTATTTGTCGTAGACGCGTATACGAAACGGGTGTTTTATCGGCATGGGTTAATACAAGAGTCTGCAGAATATGATGAAATTCAGGTTCTTGTGCATGAAAATTTCCCTCGGGATACTAAAAGTTTAAACCAATTGCATGCGCTTTTGGTTGAAATCGCAAAAAAATTTTGTAAAAAAAACTTACCATTATGCGCGGAATGCCCACTAAAGGGATTGTTGGTAAGGAACTAGCGTTTTTAGGGCGCATAAAGGGATTTCGATTATATTAAAGAAAAGGCGGATATATGAATGAGTTAATTCAAATGAAAGAAGTTGCCGTTTTGGCGGCGAAAAAGGCTGGAAAATACGCGTTTGAGCGGATTGACGCTATAATAGAAGTGAACTACAAAAGTGGGGCAAATAATTTGGTGACAGATGTTGACAGAAAATGTGAACAAATGATATTGAACGTGATAAAATCAGAATTTCCCAGTCATTCAATTCTGGCCGAAGAAACCGGCGAACATTCTCCGGGTGGGGAAGTTACATGGGTGGTGGATCCGCTTGATGGCACAACCAATTACGCGCACGGGTTTCCGGTTTTTTGCGTTTCAATAGGCATTATGGTCGGTGACGTGGTAAAAATTGGAGTTGTTTATGACGCGTCACGAAATGAACTTTTTACCGCAATTAAGGGGCAAGGAGCTTTTTTGAATGATCAAACCATACGAGTTTCAAATACAGAGCTTGTTAAAAATGCTCTTCTGGCAACGGGGTTTCCTTATGACCAGGAAGGTAAGATTTTAAACATAGATTATTTTAAGATTGTTTTAAATCAAGCTCAGGCAGTCAGGCGCGCGGGGTCCGCCGCTATTGATCTTTGTTATGTGGCGTGTGGACGGTTTGACGGTTTTTGGGAATTTGGGCTCTCGCCATGGGACACTGCGGCAGGGCATTTGATTGTTGGTGAAGCTGGGGGGAAGGTTTCAGCCGTTGGCCAGGGAGAATATGATATTTTTAAAAAGGAAATTACTGCAACAAACGGAAGAATTCATGACGAATTGCTTTCATATTTTCGGGATTTTAATAAATCGAAAAAGTGGAGCAATTAGCTAGCAGAAAGTTAAAAATAATTTCTTTATTAACCTATTTTTGGTAATTTCTTATTCGACGTTAGCTTTAAAAAAGGTGGTTGACAGCTAAGATAACTCTTAGTACAATTAGTCAATGTATAGTTACGCATAACTTGAAAAGTAAATGCCAAATAAAGGGAAAAGGAGACATATGCGGTATCGAACGGTGATTGAACTTATATGCAATGCAGAGGATAAAGATGAGGCCTGTAATATGGCAGGTGAATACCTTAAAGGGGATATTGATTTTGGCGTGCAAATGAAATTCAAAACTGTTTCACTTCTTGGGCATAAAGTGAAACGGTGTGTGTTAAATTGTACGGCTGTGTGTTTTGTAGTTTTAGCGGGGATAACACTTTTTGCTCCAGATGTGAACAATTCGGAGAGTGCGAAGAATTTGTTATATACGAAGTTAAGGAATACTTGTACGGTTATGCCAGCCTTGAAGACACAACATACTTTTGATTTTAAACGTGACTGGAAAAAGAAAAAAGACGAAGCCGTAATGGAGTACATTAAAAATTAAGTTATATGTGTAGTAGTTTTAAAAAAGCGTTTTCAGAATTTGGGAGCGCTTTTTTTATATGCGATTTTTAGTACTGGTTAAAAGACATGGTTGTATTTTTATTTTTTAGAATTTTTTTAGGAAGTTCTATTTTTTTAGCGTATCCTAACGCGATTAAAAGCTCAATTTTTTTGTAAAACGGAACTTTTAATAATTTCTTTAAATTACGTTCATTAAACCATCCGAGGATACAACTCGCGATTCCTAAATCCTGAGCCTGTAATACTAAATGGCTACAGGCAATTCCGATATCAATGCGATGAAAATCGGTATTTCTAACTTTTCCGCCAAGCCAGGCGGGCATTTTTGTAGGTTCCTTTAGTAGCGCTATGTAAACAGAAGCGTTAACGGCAAAATAGTTCATTTTATGTATTCCGGATAGAACTCTTTTTGCGATCTGATCCTTTAATAAAGGATCATCAATTATTACAAATTTCCACGGCTGTGAATTGCAGGCTGATGGAGCAAATCGTGCCGTTTCCACGCATAATGCAACGTCTTCCTTTTTTATATTCTGTTTTGTAAACGCGCGTATACTTCTACGGGTCTTTGCCAATTGATGAAAAGTTATCATTTTAGTTTCTTTCTGATATCGATTACAAGTTTAACATTGAATATCTGCTTTGTTAAAGTGAGAATCGTAATTTCCTAAATCAGCTTAAATATAGTATAATATCTGTCATGACTACACTGAATTGTAGCATAGTATGCGGGGAGAATAAAGTGGGAATGAAAAGAAAAAAAATAGAGCACTTTATAATTAAAAAAGTTGGAACTGCTATTAACCAGTACAGCATGATTTGTGAAGGAGATAAAGTTTTGGTAGCTGTTTCAGGAGGGAAAGATAGTTTAGCGCTTCTTAACGTTTTACAAGAAAGAAAAAAACATCTGCCGATAGATTATACTCTGAAAGCAGTGCATATTTCGACAGATTATGAAAATAACCCGCATATCAACAAAAGAAAGCTTATTGAATTTTTTGAATCTATTGGGTGCGAATACGTTTTTAAAGAAATTGCAATCGCAAAAACAAATAAGCTAAAGAGAGAAGATTGTTTTTGGTGTTCTTGGAACCGACGTAAAACGCTCTTTGAAACTGCAGATGAATTAGGATTTACTAAAATAGCTTTTGGGCATCATAAAGACGATATTGTTGAAACGATACTAATGAATATGATATGGAATGGAGAACTTTCAGGTATAAACCCTGTGCAAAGCTTGTTTAGAGGTAAGATTATTGTCATTCGCCCTTTGGTGCTTTTGGAAGAGAAAGACATTAGGGATTATGTTGAAAGTATTAAACTAGTGGCCATAAAATCGAGATGTCCGAGAAATTATGATTCGAAGAGAGCGGTTATTAAAGAAATTATACAGCGGTTAGTTAAGGAAAACCCGGATATAAAGACGAATATCATAAAAGCTCCACATAGGATAAAATCGGATTATTTATTTGATATAACGGATTTGGCAGGTTAAACTAACGGTGATAATGTATAAACATAAAAAAGTTTTCTATATTTGTTTACTGCTTCTTGTTCCTTCTATGTTGGGAAGTATGGTATCAGTCAATCCCGCGACAAATGAGGAAGAAATGGTTCTTATTTCTGCGTCCAAGGAACGGGAAATAGGAAGAAAGCTTTGTGAACAGGTGAAAAAAGCTTATTCGCTTCCAGTAGATCCGTTAGTTCAGAAACGAGTCGAAGAAATCGGGAGGAAACTCGCCTCTGGCAGTGACAGGAAAGATCTGGTATATTGGTTCACAGTTCTCAAAGATAAAAAGAAGGACAATTATAACGCGTTCGCGTTACCGGGCGGATATGTGTACATATTTAGCGATTTAGTAGAAGTTCTGGAAACGGACGATAATATAGCGGCAGTATTGGCGCATGAAATTGGTCATATTGAAGCTAGGCATTCGGTGAAACGTCTACAGGGCAGTTTAGCGGCTACGGTGCTTATGTTGGCCGTTGCACAAACCGGCACGGATAGCGGGTCTTATGAATCCGCGAATATTGCTATGGGACAATTGTTATCGGCGTATTCACGCAAAGACGAAAGGCAGGCCGATGAACTTTCGTTGAAGTATGTCAAATTAGCTGGGTTTAACTCTACAGGGATAATCGGGGCATTGACCAAACTAAAAGAAATAAGAAAAGATGGGCCGCGTATGATGTATGCTTCTTATAAAAGCCATCCGTATGTTTCCGAGCGTATCGCGTATTTAAAAACGCATATAAACGGATATACGGATTTTGATTCGTATATAAATCTTGTTGCAGAAAAAGAATGAGTAGATGTATTTAGGAGGGAAACTAATGAAAAAAATCGCGATCATTTATTATTCAAAAAGTGGCAATACTGAGGCTATGGCTCGAGTTGTTGCTCAAGGTGCGGAATCTGTCGCTGGTGTTCTCGTGGAAATAAAAGCTGTCGTAGATTTTTCTCCAGAAGAAGCTTTGGGGTACGACGGATTGATTTTTGGGTCACCCACATATTATGGCAGTATGGCGCATGAGATGAAAAAATTTTTTGATGACTCGGTTATTTATCATGGAAAGTTTTCAGGTAAGGTTGGTGGAGCGTTTTCGTCGGCCGCTAACATAGGTGGTGGCAACGAAACTACGATTATGGGTATTTTAAATGCTATAATGATACACGGAATGATCGTAGAAGGTACGCACATTGGAGACCATTTTGGGCCAGTTTCAATCGGAGCGCCTGATGAACGCGCGCGCTTACAATGTTTAGCGCTTGGAAAAAGAGTAGCGGAACTAGTGAAAAAATTAAAATAATATTCGAAGACTGAAAGGAGACACTTTGAGAAAAACATTTGTTCTTGATACTAATGTTATATTGCACAATCCCAATTCGCTTGTATCGTTCGCGGATAATACCGTTTTATTGCCAATTGAGGTGTTGGAAGAACTAGACAGGTTTAAACGTAATCACGATGAAAAGGGACGTAACGCGAGAATCGCTATACGAATGTTAGATAGTTTTCGTGAAAAAGGCGAACCAGGAGAGGGGTTCCCTCTTGAAAATGGTGGCATCTTGAAAATTTCCGTGGGAGATGGACGCGACAAAAATGTTTTTTTGGGATTATCTGAAAGTTTAGTTGACAATAAAATATTGTTAGCCGCATACGCACGAAAAGAAAAGGGAGAAGCTGTTATATTTGTTTCTAAAGATATTAACGCGAGAATTAAAGCGAACGCGCTGGGCATTATAAGCGTGGATTTTGAGAAGCAGAAAGTTGATTTTGAACGGTTGTATAGTGGGTGCCGTGTTTTAGAAGTCACCGACAAAGAAATAGATGCCTTTTTCGAGAAAAAGGAACATCCCGTTAAAAAGGAAAATTTTCATGCGAATGAATTCGCGGTTTTAGTAGACAAAAATGAACCGAAACATACGGCTATCGCACGGTATAAAGAGGATTTTGGAATATTAATGCCTCTTATTTTTAATAAAATGAACGTTATGTCCATTCGGCCGCGGAATAGAGAACAGGCGATGGCAATAGAGCTTTTGTTGAATAATGACATACATCTTGTAACCCTGGTTGGCCCAGCAGGTACGGGTAAAACTTTATTGGCAATCGCGGCCGGATTACAAAAGGTTGTAAAAGACAAGTCATACGCGGGGCTTTTGATCTCACGACCGGTTATGCCTCTTGGCAAGGACATTGGATATTTACCTGGAACGAAAGAGGAAAAACTTGAAAACTGGATGGGGCCGATATTTGATAACCTGGAGTATATTCTGCATGCTGAAAAGAAAGATAAAGAAGTTAAAGGCAAAAGTAAGGCGCAGGTAGAAAAGTACATTGATGATGAGATTCTTGAATTAGAGGCCATGACTTTTATGCGCGGACGTAGTATCCCTGACAGGTTTATAATTATTGATGAAGCTCAGAATATGACGCCGCACGAAGTAAAGACTGTAATTTCAAGAGCTGGCAATCATACGAAAATGGTTCTTACAGGAGATCCGTATCAGATAGACAATCCATATTTAGATTCATCTAGTAATGGGTTAACCTATTGCGTAGAAAAAATGAAAGGCCAAAAAATGTTCGGACATATGACGCTGATGAAAAGCGAGAGAAGCTCTTTGGCGGCATTAGCGGCAAAGTTATTATAGTTGAAAAACTTGAAAAATATACATTATAATTGATCAGTGGTATTAACCCCTAACATATAGTTGATGTTATGTTAAAAAAAATTGGTACAGTTTTTTTGTT
>JAHIZQ010000061.1 GCA_018814505.1 Candidatus Omnitrophota bacterium | reverse complement strand
AGAGGATTTTCAGGAAAAGTCTCTCTCGCCAAAGAGTACACTTGCTTCAACCGGGATTTATTACTTCCCAAAAACAAAGTTACCAATGTTAATCAAATATATGCAGACTGACCTGACAAAAGACGCTCCTGGAAATTTCGTAAAGTGGATTTCTGAAAACGACGAAGTTTTTGGGTATGTTTTTACAGAAGGGTGGTATGATATAGGGGATAAAATATCGTTAGGCAAGGCTGATGTAGAATATCGTGAGCGAGAGGCTGAATAATACCAAATAAGAAAAAAAGGAGTTAGTGCATGAAGAACAAGTATTTATTTACATCTGAAAGTGTTACTGAGGGGCATCCTGACAAGGTGTGTGATCAGATATCCGACGCCATATTGGATGAAATATTTAAAAGCGACCCCTCTGGCAGAGTAGCGTGTGAGACGATGGTAACCACCGGATTAGCTTTGGTAGCAGGTGAAGTGACAACTTCGTGTTATGTTGACATTCCGAAAGTAGTGAGGCGCACTATTCGTGAGATTGGTTACACAAGTGCTCATTATGGGTTTGATTACCTTACGTGTGGGGTTATGACTTCGATTCAGGGACAGTCTCCGGATATTGCTTTGGGTGTTGATACGGGAGGTGCTGGTGACCAGGGTATGATGTTTGGGTATGCGACAGATGAGACTAAAGAACTTATGCCTATGCCGATAACGTTGGCGCACGCGCTCTCACGCCGGTTGGCGCACATAAGAAAAGAAAAAGAAGTAAATTATCTGCGTCCTGATGGAAAAAGCCAAGTTACTGTGGAATACCATGATGGAGAGCCTAAAAGAGTGGAAGCGGTAGTAATAAGTGCCCATCATGATCATAAAGCTTTGATGAGTGATATTCAGCATGATATGATGGAGTTGGTTATAAAGAAGATTATTCCGTCACCATTAATGGATAAAAATACGAAGATTTTCATTAATCCAACCGGTCGGTTTGAAGTTGGAGGTCCGCAGGGTGATACGGGTGTCACTGGTCGAAAAATTATCGTTGATACGTACGGTGGTGTGGGCAGTCACGGAGGGGGATGCTTCAGCGGTAAAGATCCTACAAAAGTTGATAGATCTGCTTCTTATATGGCTAGGTATGTCGCGAAAAATATAGTTGCCGCGGGTATAGCAAAAAAATGTGAAGTTCAGGTGGCTTATGCTATCGGTATTTCCGAACCAGTGAGTATTATGATTAATACTTTTGGTACGGGTAAGATTTCTGAGGAAAAAATTGTAAAACTTGTCAGGGAAAATTTTGATTTAACGCCTGGCGGTATAATTGAAAAACTTAAGTTAAGACGACCCATATACAAGCAAACTGCCGCTTATGGTCATTTTGGAAGAAATGAAGAAGGTTTTACCTGGGAAGAGATAGATAAAGCGGACGATTTAAAAAAAGCGGCAAAATAGACATTATGCGGTGCATTTAGTGAGCAACACGTTTTTTTGTCTAGGTCGGATGTTTCTCTAAGAGTTAATCATTAACTAGGAGGGGGTAGTGTCTATAGCTATTACGGATTATAAAATAAAGGATATTAAACTCGCTGATTTTGGCAGAAAAGAGATTGAAATCGCGGAACAGGAAATGCCGGGACTAATGGCTCTTCGCGAGAGATATTGTAAAGAAAAACCTCTCAAAGATATTCGCATAATGGGATCTTTGCATATGACAATACAAACGGCGGTTCTTATTGAAACGCTTATTGCTCTTGGAGCGGATATCAGATGGGCGAGTTGTAATATTTTTTCAACTCAGGATCATGCCGCGGCGGCAATTGTGAGCGTGGGTGTGCCGGTATTCGCGTGGAAAGGGGAAACACTTGAAGAGTTTTGGTGGTGTACGGAAAAAGCGCTTACCTTTCCGGGAGACAAAGGACCCGAGCTCATCGTTGATGACGGCGGTGACGCGACTCTAATAATGCATTTGGGAGCGGCAATGGAAAAAGACGCTTCAATTTTGGATAAGGAGCCTGCGGGAGAAGATGAAAAGGAGCTTTTGAAATTATTGAAAAAATCTTTAAAAATCAAACCGGGCAAATGGACGGAAATGGTTAAGGATTGGCGGGGCGTTTCGGAAGAAACAACTACAGGGGTTCATCGTTTGTATCGCATGATGCAGACAGGAGAACTTTTAGTGCCCGCGATTAATGTAAATGACTCGGTTACGAAATCAAAGTTTGATAACCTTTATGGATGTCGTGAATCGTTAGCAGACGGGATTAAAAGGGCAACGGATGTTATGATAGCAGGTAAGGTTGCGGTGGTTTGCGGTTACGGCGATGTGGGAAAGGGGTCTTGTCAGTCTTTAAAGGCTATAGGCGCTCGGGTAATAGTTACGGAAATAGATCCTATATGCGCTTTACAGGCGGCAATGGAAGGGTATGAAGTT
>JAHIZQ010000060.1 GCA_018814505.1 Candidatus Omnitrophota bacterium | reverse complement strand
TTCTCAAAACGTTAATTTTTAGTAGTAGTGTTGAACCGAAAGGAGCCGCGGGTAGCCGCGGCTCCTTTTTTTTTAAGTTGGGAAACGGTGCAATAAGAACGAAAAATTGTATCAAAATTTGTTCTTTTGCCGAACGTGGTTGTATTATATGGGTAACGATTGAATACTAAATATTTACTAGGGTATTTTTAGTTGACAGTACATAACATTTACTTTATACTTTCTGTCAACGGCATTATTATATAATATACCCAAGTAAAATACAGACTTGGGTATTTTTACAGAGGAGATAAAAATGATTAAGGTAGGTGTTGTCGGAGCTACGGGTTATACAGGGGAAGAACTCATAGAAGTTCTTTTAAAGAATTCGGAAGTTACAATAACTTCTCTTTCGGCGTTAGTTGATAAAGAAACGCAGTTTTCCGATTTATATCCACGGTTTGCGAAAAAGATTTCAGTACCATGTAAAAGTCTTGATATTAACGAAGTCGCGGCTAAAAGTGATCTTGTTTTTTTGGCTCTACCGCACACGGTATCTATGAAAATTGCGCCGGAATTTATAAAAAAAGGAAAAAAAATTATAGATTTAAGCGCGGATTACCGATTACCGGTTAAACTATATGAAAAATGGTATGGAACGTGTCATACGGATACGGGAAATCTCAATGCGGCGGTTTATGGGTTGCCTGAACTTAATCGGGAAAAGATCAAAACAGCTGATTTTATTGCTAATCCGGGATGTTATCCCACGAGTGTTATTCTTGCACTTTTGCCTATAGCCCTGATGGTGGCAAAAGCCGGACTTACGGTTATAGCGGATTCTAAAAGCGGAGCAACAGGCGCGGGACGAAAAGCTTTAATGTCATTGTCTTTTGGCGAGGTTGATGAAAACTTTAAGTGTTATAAGGCTAATGAACATCAACATATTCCGGAAATGGAGCATATTCTGTCATGTGTGGCAGGTAAGGATATGCAGGTTAATTTTGCGCCGCATCTTTTGCCTGTAAGAAGGGGGATATTGTCCACAATATATATTCAACAAAAAGGGTTGCCGGAAGAAAACGAAATATACAAGAAGTACACAGAATATTTTAAGGATGAACCTTTTGTTCGCGTAAGGCCTCTTGGCCAAGTTCCGGAGCTTCAGGATGTTGCAGGTACAAATTTTTGTGATATTGGAATAAAAGTAGCGCGGGATATGGTGATTATCGTTTCAGTAATTGATAATCTATTAAAGGGCGCGAGCGGGCAGGCGGTTCAGAACATGAATATTATGTTGGGAATTGATGAAAAAACTGGATTAATGTGAAACTGAACTTATTTATGGTTTAGTTTTAAGTCAAGGAATGGTACGAGAGATGAAAGAATATAAACTTCCGAAGGGGTTTTTTGCAAGCGGTGTGCATTGCGGTGTTAAACGTAAACGCCGGGATCTAGCGCTTTTTTATTCAGAGGAACCATGTAATACAACAGCTCTTTTTACGCGTAATAGGGCAAAAGCCGCGCCTGTTATTCTGGCGCAAAAACAACTTAAAAAGAATAATCTAATTAGGGCGGTTGTTGTTAATAGCGGAAATGCTAATTGTATGACAGGTAAAAGAGGGATGAAAGATGCCGTGAAAATGGCCGGGACTATCGCGGAATTGTTGAAAGTCGCAGAAAATGAGGTTTTAGTTTCATCGACTGGAATAATAGGCAAATTTATGCCTATGGATACTATTCTGAAAGGTCTGCCGAGTTTAGTTAAAAAGTTGTCTTTGAGTGGGCTTGAAGGCGCGTCGGAAGGCATTATGACAACTGATCGTTTGAAAAAAATTGAAATTCGATTTTTTTCAGCAGGCGGAAAACCAATTACAATGACGGCCGTTGCTAAAGGCGCAGGTATGATCAAACCAGATATGGCAACAATGCTCTGTTATGTGATGACTGACGCGCGTGTCGCAAAGAAAGCGCTTGAAAAGGCATTAAAAAAAGCCACGGAAGTTTCGTTTAACGCGATTACAGTTGATGGAGATATGAGCACAAATGATACTGTTATGCTCATGGCAAATGGCAAAGCAGACAACAAAATTATAAAAGACAAAGGTAAGGATTTTGAAATTTTTCAAAAAAATTTAACAGATATTTGTACTGAAATTGCAAAATTAGTTGTTAGGGACGGAGAAGGAGCTAATAAGCTTATTGAAGTCAGGGTAAAAGGCGCACGGTCAGTTATAGACGCTAAAGAAGCGGCTGGCGCGATTGCGAGTTCAATGCTTGTTAAGTGCGCTGTTTTAGGTGGTGATCCTAATTGGGGACGTATAGCATCGGCGGTTGGCGCTAGTAAAGCTTTTTTTGATATCAATAAACTTGAAATAATTCTGGACGGTGTTACGCTTTTGAAAAATTCCAACTTTTATGAAGTGGACAGGCGGACAAGTTCGATTTTTAAAAGTAGCGACGTGTTAATTGAAGTAAATCTTCACAATGGTAAAAAAGAAGCGGTTGTTTTTTCGTGTGATATTTCAAAAAAGTATATCACTTTTAATTCTTTCTATACAACGTGAGAGAAATGTTAGTAGGTTTGTCAGGTGGACGCTAGGCTTGTATGGTGATGAGACTTTATTGGTTAATGGTAGATGGCAAGTAATTCCGGTTGATACACGCGTTTTGCAGGAGGGGCTTTATTATGGAAGAGGCAATAAAAAAAAGTGAAGTTTTGATTGAAGCATTGCCGTATATAAAAAAGTTTTTTAACAAAGTAATTGTTATCAAATTCGGCGGAAGCTCTTTGCATGATGATGTATCTAGAAAAATGGTTTTACAAGACATAGTGTTTATGAGGTATGCCGGGATGAAACCAGTTTTAGTGCATGGCGGTGGTCCTCATATTAACGAAAAGCTTAAGTCAGCGAATATTGAGACACGGTTTATTGATGGGTTACGCGTTACATGCGAAAAATCCATGAGTGTTGTTGATTCTGTGCTTATGGGCGTGAATAAGAATTTAGTAAATGAAATAAATTTGCTTGGGGGAGAAGCTTTTGGATTAAGTGGTAAAGAAAATAATATTGTGCAAACCGTTAAAGTCCAGTCTCCTGATTTAGGTTTTGTTGGAAGCATTGAGACAATCGATACTACGGTTTTAGATCGCCTTGTGAATACAAATATAATTCCGATAATTTGCCCTATTGGAAAAGGGAAAGACGATAAATTGTATAATGTGAACGCGGATGAAGTTGCAAGCAATATTGCTGTAGCTCTTGACGCGGAAAAATTTGTTGTGTTGACAAATGTTAGGGGTGTAATGGAAGATAAATCTGATTTAAAATCTTTGTTTCATTCTTTAACATTTGAACAAGCAAATTGTTTAATTGAGACGAAGGTTATTCAAGGCGGTATGGTTCCGAAGGTAAAGTCTTGTTTGTTTGCGTTACGCGGGAACGTAAGAAAAGCTCATATTGTTGACGCGACACTTCCGCATGCTTTGCTTTTGGAAATTTTTACAGATAAAGGAATTGGAACTGAAATTGTTAATGGTTAGCCGGTTCGTTGGTGTAGATACAATGGCAAGTCGCATCTCCATATGTAGCGATAGGCTTCGCTGAAGATAAATATGTAGGTACAGGTCTTGCCATGTACCCGGACACGAACATTAATCTGACCAATGGTTTCACTATGCTTTTGTTTTTTTGAAACAGAGGTCTCATTAAGGAGCAAAGATGAATTTTAATGAAATAAAAAAGTTATATGATGATTACGTTTTGTCCACTTATACGCGGCAGGATTTATGTCTTGTTAAGGGCCAGGGTACGTGGGTAGAAGATGTTTTAGGAAAAAAGTATCTTGATTTTTTTCCTGGATGGGCAGTCAGCGGGATTGGGCATTGCCATCCAAAAGTCGCTGAAAAAGTGACGCATCAATTAGGCCGGATACTGCACGTATCAAATAACTTTTATAATGACGTACAGCCTTTGTTGGCAAAAAAAATTATTGAATATTCTTTCCCGGGAAAAGTATTTTTTTCAAATAGCGGTGCGGAAGCCAATGAAGGTGCTATAAAACTGGCGCGCCGGTATGGGCAGGGGAAAAAGTATGAAGTTATTACCATGGAAAAGTCTTTTCATGGCAGGACTCTGGCCACTTTGACTGCTACCGGGCAAGATAAGGTGAAGGAAGGTTTTTTACCTTTGCCGGAAGGGTTTAAGCATATTCCATTTAATAACATTGACGCTGTTGTTAACGCTGTTACGGATAAGACAGCGGCGATAATGCTGGAGCCGATACAAGGCGAAGGCGGTATTAATGTGGCTGAAAAAGAATATATGCGGAGTTTATACAAGCTTTGTCAAGAAAAAGCTATTCTTTTAATTGTTGATGAAGTACAAACGTGTATGGGGCGTACAGGTAAAATGTTTGCATATAAACATTTTGGGATAGAACCGGATGCTATGACTTTAGCAAAATCTTTAGGTGGCGGGTTTCCAATTGGAGCTTTGGTGGTCGCGGAAAAACACAAAGATGTGCTAGGTGCGGGATCTCACGCGTCTACTTTTGGTGGAAGTCCTATAATTTCCGCCGCGGCGTTAGGCGTTTTTGAAGCCATAGAGGAAGAGAGTTTACTTGAGAATACAAACAAAATGGGCGCTTATTTCGTTGGAAAGTTGAATAATTTGAGGAATAAAAATAAGGTTGTAGGCAGGGTAAAAGGGATGGGGCTTATGATTGGCGTTGAGATGGAATTAGAAGATGCGTCAAGTTTGGCGGTAGAGTGTATGAAAGAAGGTCTTTTGATAAATTGTACACAAAAAAACATATTACGTATTATGCCGCCTATCAATGTCACAAAAGAAGAGATTGATTTGGCAATTGAAAAAATTTCAAAAGTTTTGGAGACGGTATGAAAACTAAAAATTTAGTTACGATTTCAGATTTGTCACGAGAGGAAATATTCAGCATTTTACGGCTTACGCAAAAGTTAAAGAAAAAGCCATTAGCAAAAAAACATAAATTCAGGAATAAAACTCTGGCGCTCTTGTTCCAAAAACCGTCAAACCGGACACGTATATCTTTTGAAGTTGCCATGGTGCATTTAGGAGGATATGTTTTATATCTTAGCCCGAGAGAAATAGAAATGGGAAAAAGGGAACCTGTTAAAGACGTTGCAAGGGTTGTTTCTCGGTATGTAGACGGGATAGTTGGTCGGGTTTTTTCGCATAAAGACATTTATGAACTTGCTAAATATTCAGAGGTGCCGGTAATAAACGGGTTGTCTGATTTAGCCCATCCGTGCCAGGCGTTGAGTGATATATTTACCGTGCTTGAAAAGAAAAAAACGTTGAGGAACGTAACAATTTCCTATGTAGGCGACGGGAACAACGTGCTTAATTCACTCGTCATGGTGTGCGCTAAAACCGGTGTGAATATAAAAATAGCTTGTCCAAAGGGGTATGAACCGAATAAAGAGATTTATGACGAGGCTGTAAAAACGGCTAAAAAAAATAAAGCAATCGTTGAAATATTTGCCGATCCATATGAGGCGGTTCGAGACAGTGATATTGTTTACACCGATGTGTGGGTAAGCATGGGGCAGGAACAGGAAAAAGAAAAGAAGCTTAAGGATTTTGCCAGGTTTCAGGTTAATGCTCAGCTTATGCGTACAGCAAAAAAAGACGCTATGATTATGCATTGTCTTCCCGCGCATCGCGGGGAAGAAGTTACAGATGTTATTGATGGAAAAAATTCAATTATTTATGATCAGGCAGAAAACAGAATGCATGTACAAAAAGCTATTCTTTTAAAAATGTTATAATGTTTTTAGTTGTGAGCAGAGGGTAACGGTGCATACATAGATTTATACGAACGGTGTGTTTCGTTATTTCGATTTACCTGTTTTGCCAGCCTAGAGTTAAGTCGAAGGGATTCGGAATCTATAAGTTTTTCATAGAGATTCCAGGTCTCGGCTGTGGTCTTGCCCGGAATGACAAGTAGGGGTGATTTATCCATTTTGCAAAACCTTTAAAATATTCATAGAGAAAGGGAAAACAATATGTCAAAAAAAATAGTTTTAGCATACTCAGGCGGATTAGATACGTCGGTTGCGATAAGATGGCTTATGGATAGGGGATATGACGTTGTCTGTTATATGGGTGACGTTGGACAAGGTCAGGATACGGAGAATAGCCGGAAAAGGGCGCTTGATATCGGTGCGTCAAAATGTGAAGTTGGAGATTTGAGGGAGAAGTTTATAAAAGATTATGCTTTTCAAACTTTAAAAACCGGCGCGTTGTATCAAAACAAATATAATCTTGCGACAGCGCTTTCTCGTCCAATTATAGCTTCTGCCATGATAGCTTTTGCTAAACAGGAAAAAGCTGTTGCTGTTGCGCATGGATGTACCGGAAAAGGCAATGACCAGGTTCGCTTCGAAGTTACGTTTGCTTTAATGGCGCCGGAACTTAAAATAATAGCGCCGGTGAGAGAATGGGAATTAAAAACCAGGTCAGCTGAAGTTGATTATGCTAAAAAGCACAAAATTCCGATAGAACAGACGAAGAAGAAGCTTTATAGCATAGACCGCAATTTGTGGGGTATAAGTGTTGAGGGAGGAAGTCTTGAAGACCCCTGGTGTGAACCCGCGGTGGATACGTATGTGAGCATTAATACTCCTGAAAAAGCTCCTGAAAAACCGGAATACGTTAAAATTACGTTTGATAAGGGCATTCCAAAAGCGTTAAACGGGAAAGAATATGGTGCAGTAGAACTTGTGGAAAAGTTAAATAAAATAGGGCTTAAACATGGTGTCGGCAGGGTTGATATGGTTGAAGATAGGCTAGTAGGCATAAAGTCTCGTGAAATTTATGAAGCGCCGGCGTCTGAAATCTTGTATGCCTCGCATTTTGCATTGGAAGAACTTGTTTTGGATAGGGATGTACGCGGATTTAAACAGTTTATCGCGGTTCGGTATTCAGAGCTCATTTATAACGGGTTATGGTTTACTCCATTAAGACAGGCGCTGGATACGTTTGTTGATAAAACTCAGGAAAATGTTAACGGGGAAGTTAAAGTTAAGCTTTATAAGGGCAAGGCAATGGTTTGCGGCAGGCGAAGCCCGAATTCGCGCTATAAAATGCAGTTAGCTACTTATGGTGAGGGTGATGTTTTTGATCAGTCTTTAGCAAAAGGGTTTATTGATTTATGGGCATTACCGTTTAAAAAATAGATGCAGGGACAGATGTCTCTGTTGAAGATAAATATGTAGGGACAGGAGTAATGTGCGTGTCGTAAATTGCGTGCAACGTGAATAAAGGAGATGTTGTATGGGTAAATTATGGGGTGGGAGGTTTTCTGAAGAGAAGATGAATCCTATGGTTATGGATTTTACATCGAGTCTTGATGTTGATAAAGAACTTGTTAAATATGATTGTTTAAGCAGTAAGATTCATGTCGAAATGCTGGCTGAATGCGGGTTTATCTCTAGTGAAGAAGCAAAAGAACTGACGGAAGTTATAGATGAACTTTTGGAAAAAACCGATGTTGCTTCGTTATATTCCGAAAAACATGAAGATATACATTCGTTGGTGCAAGAGTATGTCGAAAAACGCGTTCCAATAGCGGGTAAAAAACTACACACTGGAAGGTCTCGGAACGAACAGGTGGTTAATGACGTTCGTTTGTATTGTGTTGATAACATTAAGTCCGTGAAAATGTTAATCGCGGGATTGCAAAAAAGTCTTACAGAATTAGCCGA
>JAHIZQ010000059.1 GCA_018814505.1 Candidatus Omnitrophota bacterium | reverse complement strand
TCTGAAGGCATTCGTGTGTCCAGCAAAATTAAATCTGGTTTTGTTTCATGCGTTTTTTCTAACGCTTCTTCCGCCGTCGCCGCTTGTATAACTTTATAACCTTTCGCGGACAACAAATCCTTCAAACTTTCCCGTACGTTCCTGTCATCATCGGCAATCAAAATTTTCTTCATCATAACTATTTCTCCTTTTTAATTATTTCTTTAGTAAATCTCTCGGCAAGATCAACTGCTTCCTGCGGATCAAAAGGTTTAACTAAACACCCATACGCACCTAATTTAAGCGCGGCTTCTATTTCGTGGCAAAATTCCTGCGGATACGCCGTCATTAACACGCATACTATTGACGAATCTATTTTTTTGATTTTTGTATATGTTTCAAATCCATTTTTTGCAGGCATTTTCATGTCGATAAAAATCATATTAAATTTTCCATCTTTAACTTTACTTATGGCGTCTTTTCCGCAATTTGCCTTATCCACAAAATACCCTTTTTCCTCAAAAATATCATTTAGCGTTTCGAGAACACCAGCCTCATCATCAACAACTAATATTCTAAATTTACCTCGCATATCACGCCCTTTCAATTTATTTCTTAACCCGGAAAATCTACGACAAAAAGCGCCCCTTTATTTTCATTATTTTTAACTACAATTCTTCCTTTGTGGTTTTCTACTATGCTTTTACAGATTGTAAGCCCTAGTCCAATTCCCTTAGATTTCGCGCTAAAAAGAGGGTCAAATATTTTGTTTATATCCTTCTCGGACACACCCGGTCCTGAGTCTTTAAACGTAACACTTACCCCCTTTTTTTTCTTACTTGTTCCGACTATAATTTCTCCGCTCGCCGAACCAATAGCATCAACGGCATTTGACAAAATGTTAATAATAACTAGCTTAACCTGAGATTTATCAATCATTATTTCCGGGATGGATCTATTGAAATCGGTTTTTATATTTATGTTTTTGGGTATTTTCATTTTTTTTATTACGTCTTTCAAAAGCTTGTTAATATCCGTCCGCTCCAGAACGGGAGGCTTAATCTTTGTCAAACCGAGAATATCAAAAATAATTTTGTCACATGCTGTGACCTCTTCTTGCAAAATAATTAAATGTTTTTTTACCTTCTCGTCCATATTTTCCTTCAGTTTCATATTAAGAAAATAAACAGAATTCTGAATAGCCGCTAACGGATTACGGATTTCATGGCTTACCATGCCGGCCATTTTTCCTATAGTTGCTAACCTCTCCGAATCAATCATCTGAACCTGCGTTTCCTCAAGTTTTTTCGAAGTTTTATTTAAATCGTCAATAATATAAATCATGGCTTTACGGCTTTTATTAAGTTTTTCAACCTTCTCTTCCAATTCTTTTGTTCTTTGGGAAACTTCAGTTTCTAAATCGTCCCTTATTGCCTCAAGTTCCATTTTTTGTTTTTCTTCAGAAATTCTGGCAGATTTTTCAGAATAAACAAGTTTTTCAAGTTTGGAACTCATTTCATTAAAAGCCATAGCCAACATACCTATTTCGTCTTTTGAATCAACCTTTGCCCGCAAACTTAAATCCCCCTTGCCCATAGACTTAATGATTTGTACTAACCTTAAAATTGGTGCTGATATTATTCTGGCAATAACCGGCCCGGCTATAAACACTATTATGAAGACCGTTACAATCAGAATCAGCATTATGGCGTTTCTTAAACGCCTTAAAGGCGCCAAAACCTTGTTTTTCTCAACCGCGACTAAAAGAAACCACTTATAGCACATAAGGTTTGAGGTTTCACGTTCATAGGCATACGCCGTAAAAAATTCTTTTTCCGGTTCCGGATGAAGATGCGCCTCGACAATAACTCCCTCATTCTTAGACAAAACAGCCTGAACCGATGGAAAATCAGGCACTTTGTCTATAAACTGACGTTTTTTTAGAATTTCACAATTGGTAAAAATAATGTCTTTTTTTTCATCGAACAAAACTATGAATGTTTTATCCTCTTTTGTTTCATGAAATATTTTCTCAATATCTGAAAAATCTTTTTTAACGGTAATAAGTCCTAAAATATTTCCATCAGAATCTTTTATTGGAACAGCCAAACAAATCAATGGTTCCTGGTCAGATTCTGAGAAACAAACACATCTGCATACTTTTCTTTTTCCAATTAAAAACTCTTCAGACAAAAGAAACCGGGCTTGTTTTTCTTCAGATATGCACGAAATATCCGTTCCTATAACTTTAGTGCTATTTTTGTTTAAATAACCTACGGATTTATATCCATATATTTCTTTTTTTCGATTAAGATATTCCGTTATCTCATTTATTGAAATTTTTTCATTAGTAAAAATCTCGTTCTGAGCCATATCCCTTAGAATATCAACCTCTTTCTGCATAAACACGTTGAGGGCATTAATACTACTTTGTGCTTTCTCCAGATAATGATGTTCAATTTGGGTCGTCAAGCTTTGGTTTGAAATTTTAATTACCACAGTACCCGCGGCGATTGTTAACATAATTCCCGTCAACTCAAAAATAAAAAGTATTTTTACGGGAATACTTAAATTTCGAAAAAACCTCATTTTTTAATCCTCTGCTTCAATTTAGCTGTAAGCGTCTTTACTTTTTTTTCGAGTTCCGCCATTTTAAGTTCTCGGTTTACGGCAAAATCATGAAACGCTTCAAGCGCTTTCAGGTTTTCCCTTAATTCGTTTTCCGTTTTCTTGGAAGACGTAATGTCATACATAATGCCGTTTAAAAGTACTGCTCCGCTTTCGGGATCTTTTTGCCACATGTAGTGATCCGCAACCCATCTAATCCTACCGTTCTTTTGAACCACACGATATTCAATTGTCCCGTTTTTTAAATTTTTACGCGCATTTTTTATTTCAGCAAAAATTTTGGGTCTATCTTCAGGATAGATGGACTTTTCCCATAAATTATCGTCATCGATCCACTCTTTCGCCGTGTATCCCAAAAGATTTTCAATCGCTTTATTCACGTATTTCATACTTAAGCCAGACGGATCAGCGCTATATATTACTTCTCTAAGGTTTTCCGTAAAAAGTTTATATTTTTCCTGTGATTCTCGTTTAATTTTTTCAGATTTTTGATAGGCGGCGCTTTGCACAAAAGTCCACACGTCTTTTTCCTTAATTAGAGTCACCTGATGGTTACATACAGTTTTAACAACATCTGCCGCAGAGCAATCATCAAGAAAATACGTGCAGACAGCTATCATCTTGCAGGTAAAAATAACCGGCCCGGCGGCTACTTCATAATCAAAAAGCTCTTTCCAGTATTTTTTTTCAAAACAAAGCGCGCTTCCCGTAACACGAATTCCTTCAAACCCTAGGTTTAGAGCAAGAGTTTCTAAATCTTTCCAACCCTGTAAAATATTTTTTGAACTAATTTCCCTCAACTTACCATACCATTTTTCTGAAGATATTATTTCAAGTTGCCCCTTTTTTTCATAATCGTCTAAATTTTTCATTTGTTCGCGTAAAACGCTTTTTATTTCATCTATTCCCAATGGATCACAAGCGACCCATAAACATAGTTCATTGTTTTCTAATCCAGCTTTAAAATACGGAACCAAAATTTCTATCAAATCCTCTTTTGTCCGATAAAACTGACATAAATGTGTTCCCCAAGGAACTTCTTTCAGCAGATTAAGCCCGGTTTTTCTAAGATTAGCGAAACTTATGTTTTTTTTCAGCATCTATGTTTCTCCATTTTTCATCAAGATTAATTTAGATTATATTAGAAAAATATTTTGTATCTACATTTTATTTCTTACGGCCTCCTTCTGGAAGCTTACTATACCTTAATGCAATGTCAAGACAACTTATTGATTTTTGTAAATTTTTTATTTTAAAGAAGTTACTTCTACACTAAACATCATCTTTCACCGCTACAATGTTATATAGTATGAAGAGTTCCTGCAGGGAAGAGGCACGCCTCTTCCTGAAAATGCAGATTCTTTAGTAGGCATACTTCATCAGAAATAAGGATGGGGATGATAATCTCCCCCATCCTATTTGGACTTATTTTGGATAAACTTGGAATTAATAATGTATTCTGGTCTCGCCGGACTAATAACATTTTTCGGTACTGCGGTTTTTTGCGCCTTATCGAGAAAAAAATTAACAAAAAGCGAGGGATTACCATCCGTTCAATGAATCAAATATGAACAACATATTATTTTTATCTAGTCGCAAAACTTTCAACTAATATTGTTTTTTTTCTGTTACTCTTCCCTTGATCTAATAGCAGAATTTATCGGCACGGTAACAATAACGCCCATTCCAGGCTGAGTAAAATCTAT
>JAHIZQ010000058.1 GCA_018814505.1 Candidatus Omnitrophota bacterium | reverse complement strand
TCTTTTGGTTGGCGTGCCCGCTGTGCGTTGAGGGAAATCTCGCAGAGATTTTCATCAACTCGCTCGCACAAGGGCCTGACAACTTGCTTCTTATTTAAATCATTCATAAGTTTTTGTATTTTCTTAAAACATTATCCAATCTTACTCCTTGAATAATAAGTTTTTTATCTTCACGTTTTAATTTTTTTAGAATATTTTCCGTTCTCATAGCAAACCTTTGATTCTTACAAGCTTTACTCCACACCAATTTCACCGGCAACTTTGAACGTGTATACTTAGACGCTAACCCCGCATTATGCCGAGTTACCCTCTTATCCAAATCATTCGTATACCCCGTATAATAAGCCCCATCCCGGCATTCGATAATATAGGTATAATATGTAACCCCGCTACGCATATCAATCCTTTTCATAACCAAGGTTTACGACCAAAGACTTATCGTTAAACTGCTTAACCTTGTACTTCTCATGAACGTGACCGCAAAAGTTCCATGGCACGTTCGGGTCCGCGTCCTCTGCCCAGTGCGTCATGCAGATATCCTTTGAGCCATAGTGAATATACATCTTGGTGATGATCGTCTTAATACTGTTGTTCCGGCCGTGATTACCCTTGATAAAGATGAACTTACCGTTAAGCTTTCTCTCAAACTCACGATAGCGTTCTTCTCCGCCTTCTTTCCCGCCCTTAAAGATAAAATCTCCGAGAAAGAATACGGTGTCTTCAGGTTTCACCCCGTTAGAGATTTATCCCGTAGACTTGCTGTACGGGACAGGAGGCGTTTTAATCGGTTCCTTAAATACCGTTTTCCCATCCCTGATTTAAGGTACTTTTCACGAGCGAAAGCATCATTACTATTCAAAGAGCCTTCAAAATATATTATTTCAAAAGGGCCGCGTCCCTTTGTAGACAACACGTGCCCTTTATTATGTTCATTAAAACGCTTCCGTAAATCATCGGTACAGCCAGTGTACCACTTACCATCTTTTGTACTCCGCAAAACATATACATAGTGCATCTTATTTATCTCTAACGGGGTAAACCCTCTCGTTATGTTTGCGGATGATCACTTCGTTCATCCCGTTAGAAGCGATATCCCGTATACTCTTGTCGGATGCCTTTGGCATCCTGCTTCTAACGGGATTCATCTCCTCAACCGTCTCAAACGGCCGGTTGCAATACCGAATGATATTGGCATGTGAAAAGTAATAATCCGATGTCCACCAGTAGTTCATTGTTCTTATTACCCTATTTGCGCCACTTTATACGCCATATTCCTGATTTATGCGCCATCACTTTAAGCGCTATATATTGTGCCTTTTCCAACGCCTTCCATCTTAACTTGCCCTGATTCAACAAGACCTTGCAAATCCCTTAATGCCGTTCTTCGAGATACACCATTTAACTCTTGATATATCTCATTAGTAATAATTTTCTTATCTTTTACCATTATTTATTCGTTTCCGTCTTAATAAACTCCTGTAAATCTTCTGTTTGTCATGCTACAGGCAAAGGTGGTTCAAGAGACTTTTCGAGAAATTCCCAGAATTTCTTTCTTTTTTCCGAAGATGCCTCGGATTGTGTGGGGAACTCCAGAAAAGGAATCTTTATATTCTCCTTTTGAAGCTCCTCTTCCAGAATCTCGGCCATGATTCCTTTTAATACCGGCTCGTCAGGATCAGGACTATCCACGGGGTTCGGTGATTCTGTCTGATACCTGTTTACCTTATGCTTACCCCAGTGTATACCACAAGTAGGGCTGTTTTCAAGGCCTATGAAACAGGTTAGGCGGTATTTATTTTTTATGAATTCCCTGGCCATGAGCATAGGTATTTTAAGAAGATCTTTACAGTGGTTTCTGAAAAAAACGCTGTCATATTGTTGTCTTCCCTGCGGGTTGCGTTGCAGGCCCATGGCGGTAGTCTCCGGGCATGGATATTGTATTATGCCTACCCTCCTTCCCATAAGATAATCTGTCAGCTCTTGCGATAATGGAAAATTTTGTCCCAATATGTGGACTCTGCAATATGGATTTATAAGGCATTGGGCTATAAGAATGATTTTTTTGTCTTTTTTACTCATGTTTTTTACCTCCTTTATAATTTTCTCGAGTCATACGCCCAATGGAGGATTGCCTGCCGTTGTTTCGGTCTACAGACAGTGTCTCCTTTCTTACAGTTTTTCTTAATTTGGGCGATATGTCTTTTTATCGCTTTCCATCTTTTTATCTGGCGCTCATCCTCTTCCGTCAGGCGCCTGCCCATATAATAACGGCAATACCACTGAAACCATCCACGCGGGTCATTCTTATATATCCATCCCTTTTTTCTCCAGACAGAAAGTGGCTGGCTGGCATTTATACCGAAATAATTTAACTTTGGATCATGTCTTTCGGGACACAGTTTTGCTTTTTTATACCAAGATTCCGGAAACTCATTTCTGCAATCAGTCATGTATTTCCCGCCAAAAACTCCCAGCTCAAGCATTTTTTTCGGGGTAAGCTCCGGCTTGAATGCCGGATGGAAATTTTTACCGGCTGGTTCCGTCAGATAATAACGGAACTTCTTCTGCATTTTATCATTAATGATTATAGTTTTTTTCATACGTCTTTTATTTTAAGCTCTGAAACTTCCTGGAATCGTTGTACAAAAATATATCTATCTACCTTTACAGTAACTATAGAAGTGTCCGGGTCATTGATAAAGCCTTTCAGGTGCGGAAACCTTTTTAAATAGAGACGCCTATATTTTGTTTTTAGGGATTTTTTTGCTTTTACGGTTTTCCCGGTAATTGTCAACGCAACAGCGTGTTTAAAATCGCCCGCATAATTTGTTCTATTGTCAATCAACATTGAAACACTGGAATGGCTTACGATATTTCTATACTTTCTCGTATGTCTCATTGTAGCGAAAAGTATGAATCTAAGGTCTTTTGTAAAAGCATAACATATCAGCGTATTGTAGGGATAGGTTTCACCATGAGTCGCAAGCACGCCTAATTTTTGTTTAATTAGAAGCTCCTTTACTTTATTCTTGAGGTGAGATATATCTTTTATCATATTCCCCTTTTAAATCACACTAACTTTTTCCATTAGCCATGCGCAGTAGATCATTTTGGGTCTCATAGACGCATGACGCTATTAGTTTAATAAAATCCGCGTCATTTTTATGTGCTTTTTCAAGCGCGGCAATATATTCTACGCGTTTAAGCGGCGAAATTATCGCTATAATATATCCGACCTGCATGAGCGCCACGTTCATCAAAAGTCTAGCCACTCGCCCATTACCGTCAACAAACGGATGAATAAACACGAACTCTTTATGAAGCCTAGCGGCATACTCAACCGGGTGATTATCTTTCCTTAGCTTGGGTAAACTTTTAATGAATTTTCGCATCCTTTCTGGCAGCGCGTCCGGTTTAGGTAAAGGATATTGCGATCCGGTAATAATGGCCTGGAGTTTTCGGTATGCCCCGGCATCATCTTCTTTGATACGATGATAAAAGAGCGCGTGTAATTTCTTAATGTCTTCTTCAGTTATTGTTTTTTCTGTCGCAAGAGCATACATGTGATCGAATGCGTCACTGTGCCCTGTGGCCTCGTAGTGATCTTTTAACGGTTTTCCCGCTATTGTGAGTCCGTCTTCAATAACCACTTTTGTTTCCGATATAGTCAGAGAGTTTCCTTCCAGCGCGTTGCTGGAATACGTAAGTCCGATACGAAAATATTCTTTGATTTGATGGTTCATCTCATCAGAAAACGGGCGCATCTTATTAATCTTTGCCTGAGCCGCATCGACCTT
>JAHIZQ010000057.1 GCA_018814505.1 Candidatus Omnitrophota bacterium | reverse complement strand
CAAAGAAAAAAAGAACCAAAAAAAGAAAGGCTACTACTACTATTATTTTTTTTATTAAAAACCGGTAATTATAATTGACGTCAACGGAAATTATAGTTGACGTTCGTCAAAGGATCCCTGTAGCTCGTGGATAGCCATATGCGCCCATAGCGTAGGCACCAACAACGAGGAATTTAACTTTGTTTTTTAATAAGATTTGTAATATTTCTCTGTAATCTTCGTTTAACATAGGTATTTTTTCGTAAAGACCATATTTCAGATGTGATTTCCCATATCATAGAGATTCTATTTGAAGGAGAATCCTTGACATACGAATCATCATATTTATCCATTTTTTTTAACCGAGTATGGGTTTTGTTAAGTTTCATCACTATTAATTATATCACACAAATTGTTAATTATCATTCCACAAATTGTTAATTATCATTCATTTTAATCTTAACATTCGTATCCTTGCGTATCCGTATCCTTGGGGTCAGCCCTTGAAATGTGAAACTTTGATATTGATTGATTGTATCCGTATCCTTGGGGTCAGCCCTTGAAATGTGAAACTTTGATATTGATTGATTGCAAAGTTTCACATTTCAAGGGCTGACCCCACTACTAACACTAAGTTTCACATTTCAAGGGCTGACCCCACTACTAACACTCGATTACGGGAGGACGCAAGGCCCTCCCCTACAACATTTTCACATTCACTATTCAACTATCCTTTATTACCATTTTCAACGCGTTCGGTTTTAATCATGCTGGAATGGTGGCTGACTTTTAATGCTATATCGTCAATAATGGAATAAATGCATGGAATAACAATAAGCGTAAGGATCGTCGCGAAAACTAGCCCCCAGCAAATCGCCATTGCCATCGGTACCAGAAACGGATCCTTTCCGCCTATGCCGTACGCGACCGTGCAAAGCCCGCCCGCTGTTGTAACGGTTGTTAGAATTACCGGTCTCAACCTCATCTGACCTGCTTTTATTATTGAGTCCCGGCGCTCCATCCCGCCATTTCGCAGTTTATTGATGAAATCAACTAAAACTATTGAATCGTTTACAACTATCCCGTTTAAACTAACTATACCTAATATTGCTAAAAACGATAATGGCAAGCCATGCATAAGAAACGCGAAAATAACACCTATTAAGCCAAACGGAATCGCAAGCATAACAATAAACGGTTGTACGATAGATTTAAAAAACGAGGCCAAAATAAGATAGATAAACAAAAACGCGAAAAAGAAAGCTTTTAGTAAACTTTTCAAAGATTCTATACTTTCTTCCTGTTCTCCTCCATATTTAACGTTATACCCAATATATTTTTTCGAGATATCCCGAAACTTTTTCATTAACATATTGTGTACCATTAAAGACGTAGCTTCCTAATGATCAACACTGCATGAAGTCGTAACCACACGTTTGCCGTCTAAATGATGTATATTAGTCGTTCCCGGAACTTTTTCAATTACGGCAATCTTTTCTAAGGGAATCAAATTTCCAAATTTGTTCTGAATCAAAATATCATTAAAAACGCTTATATCATGCGTCTTATCCTTAATAAAACGCACAGTAACATCTGTTTCTTCTTCAGCTTTAACCGGTTTTATTGTAGTAGCAATGCCGCCTTCAAAAACAGCTCTTACGGTTTTTGCTATCTGCCCAATAGAAAGTCCTGCCATAACAGCTTTATTGTTATCCACTTTAACCCGTATTTCCTCTTTGCCGGGTTTATGATCCCAAGTGACATCTGTTGTGCCTTCTATACCCGACAAGTAACCCATATAATCTTTTGATATTTCATCCAAAACTTCAAAATTTTCACCGCGTATTTTCGCTTCAACAGCTTTACCCACAGGCGGACCTGTTTGCGGTTTTTCAAACCTTAATTCATCAAACCCTTTGATATGTTTGGTTTTTTCGCGAAGGTCTTCACGGATTTTATCAACATCGCGTTTTCTGTCCTGCGCCTGCGTAAGGTACACCGTAATCTGCGCCAAATTACTTGACTGCCCGGAAAAAGGATCCTGACGCGACTCTTCGATCTTACCAACAGTCGTAACATATGTATCAAGCTCGTCTTTCGGCAATGCGGCAACTATATCTTCAACCGGCGCTATAAGCTCATTAGTTTTTTCTAAAGGCGTACCAATTGGAGCCTCGGCTCTTACAAATAAATAATTTACCCCCGCGCTCGGAAAAAGAATAAATTTAAGAACTCTTACAGAAAGCACTCCACACAAGATAAGAACAAGAGTAAACCCCACTAAAACTCGGTATTTGTGCCTTACGGCGAACCTAACAGTTTTTGTATATGCCGATAAAAGATTTTTAAACCACGGCATGTCTTTTGAAAGTTTTATTGGCTTACCAAATTTGTCTTTTTTTATTCTTACAAAATCCGCCAAATGGCTCGGCAAAATTATTAGCGCTTCAGCCAATGAAGCAATAAGGGCTATAATAACCACGATGGGAATATTACGAATAAATTTTCCAATTATCCCAGACATAAAAAGAAGCGGAGAAAAAGAAGCAATCGTCGTAAAAACCGCGGTAATAACCGCGCCCATAACTTCTTCCGAGCCTTTAACCGCGGCTTTTCTTGGAGGAACTCCTTCTTCCATATACCGATACACATTTTCGGCAACAATAATTCCATCGTCAACAAGCATACCAAGAACAACCACCAGCCCAAACATACTTATAAGATTGATCGTAACCCCTAAAGCCTCCATAACAACAAATGCCGTAAAAAACGAAATCGGTATGCCTAAAACGGTTAAAATAGCAACTCTCTTTTCCAAAAAAAGAAGCATAATGCCTACTACAAGAATCAGACCAAACCAGGCATTATTCCTAAGAACATTAAGTCTTCTCCTCGCAAAAAACGCGTAATCGTTTACATAAGAGACTTTTAGCTCATCTTCAATTCTCGAGAGAAAACCATTACAAACCTCATGCACTTTATCAACTATGGTAATAGCATCTCCCGACTCTTTTTTCATAATAATGAGATTTATCGACCGTGTACCCAAAGTTTTGGTAATAACATCTTCATCCTTAAATGTATCTACCACACGTCCTACATCTTTTATTTTTAGCCAATTACCGGAATCATTCGCGCGGATTATTACCTCTTCTATTTCTTCGGGGGTGCTGAATTCACCTGTCGTACGAATACTGTATTCTGTGGTCTCGGTATCAATCGTACCTGCCGGAAGGCTTATATTGCGGGAAGCAAGCGCGCTTTCAATCTCATCTATTGAAACATAACACTCTGCTAATTTTTCTGGATCAACAAGTATTTGCATTTCACTGTCACGATACCCGCTTTTAGTAACACGACTCACACCTTTTAAATCTTCCAATTCATCACTCAAGGTATCCGCGTAATACTGAAGCTTATGTTCTGACATGTCACCAGACAGAGACACCTCAATAATAGGGTATCTTTTACTTGTAATTTCAGAGACAACCGGATCATCCACATCTTTAGGCAAATCCTTGACCTTGTCCACGGCGCTCTGAATGTCTCTTACTATTTTGTCCTTGTCGGGATCATTAGGATCCATCTTTATGTCAATAAGAGAAACACTTGTAGCTGAGGTAGAATTTATTTCTTTTATGCCGTCGACTTCTCTAAGTTCTTTTTCTATAGGCACTGTTATAAGCTTTTCAACATCTAAAGGAGTGGCGCCAGCATATAAAGTTGTAACACTCACCCTATCAAACGTTACATTCGGAAAAACTTCCCTGTTCATGCCAAAAAGAACTATCACACCCGTTATCACAACTATAATGGAAACAAGGTTCACAAAAAGCGACTGATTTACGCTAAACCGTGGCAAACTCATATGACATCCTCATATTTGTAATAAATAATTCCCATAGTCTTGTCTAAATCCACTTTCGCTTTTCTGTGTTTAAGAAGAAACGTCGCGTTTTCAAGTTCGGCCCGTAAAAGATCCTGCTGATAATCTATTATTCTTTTTGTGCTTGACCTGCCGAAAGCAAACCGCTTTTCTTCTTCCGCAAGTTTTTCTGACTGTAAATCTACCGCTTTTCCGAAATAAACTAAAGAAGCCTGAAAAGAAGCAATATTCCGGAACGAATTGCCAACTTCTGTAATAATAGTCCGTTCAATGTCTTTCAGGTTTACTATTGCCTTATCTTTCTCGAATTTCACTCTTTTATATTCACTGCGCGCTTCTCTATTCTCTACCGGCAACGTTACTTCAATGCCGGCATAATAATAAGTGTTATCCGCAACCGTGGTTTTACCCACGGCTTTTTTAAATTTTCCTTCCACACCGTTCATTGCTAAACTCGCGTTAAGATCAATTTCAGGCCATTTTTCGTTTTCCTTAATTTTGAGGTCAAGTCCCAATATATCCACATCCTTTTTCTTAATCTTGTAATCCATTCTTTTTTCAAAAGCTTCTTTTAAACAATCAGAAAGGTCCTTCCCAACATACTCAAAATCTAAAAATTCTTTTGGATAAAGACGTTTTTCATCCGACAAATTCATGGCAAGTTTAAGATCCTCTTCAGCACGTCTATAAGCATTTTTCGAAAGAATAAATTCCGCGCGGCGCTTTTCAAGATTAGCTTCAGAATTATACAAATCCACTTTTTCAATTAACCCAATGTTGAAATTCTTTTTGTCTGACTCATACAGTTTTTCAGCTCTCTTAAAAATATCTTCGAAAATCTCCAACGATTTTTTCTCAAAGACTAATTCCCAATACAGTTTTTCAACTTTAGCTATAAAATCTTCAATTTTATTTTTCATTTCGAAATCAGCATTTTCAATCGCAAGTTTTGCTAACGTAACTTTTCCTCTATCTACGTACCCGAAAAAGTTTTTTCCGACAGGCTGAACGGCTTCAAGTAAAAGTTCCGCGCTATGAGCGGGATTTTTCGTAGTGAAAGTAGTATTGCTCCAAGATCTTTCATCACCCCACTTAGCACTCAGCTCCGTACCCGTGGGAAGAGTTTTCGTAATCTCCAAATAATACTCGTTTGTCTGTTTATCATCGGCGGCAAAAACCGATAACTGCTGACGTTTGTCCTCCACATAACTTGCCCCGCCATAAATGAATGCGTCAAAAACAGCTTCTTCATACATAAGATCGGTTTCAGTTACGTAAAGGTCAAGTTTTGCCAATTGCACTTCAAAACTGTTATATATGGAAAACATTACACATTCTTCTAGCGATACCCTATGCGGATCAATAGCCTTAAGATTGCTTTCAATAGAAGACAAATTATCCAAAGCGGGTGGAACCACTGCTTCCTGCGCATTAGTATCATGGCAGATTAAACACGACATACAAGTGAGCATAAAACAAAGGCTCCAGTTAAGAATAGTTTTTATGCATCGACTTAAGTTTTTCAATTTTCCCCCGCCAAGTTATTGTACATTTTTTTCACCAATTTCAAATACTCTCTTTTTTCAGAACTAGTAAACACTGAGAAAAGGTCATTTACCAATTCGCGTCTCTCTTTATCCATTAACTTTACCATGCCGCACGCTTTTTTCAATAGCACAATCCGAACAATCCTTCTATCCTTAGAAGACCTATCCCTTTTAACAAGTTTAAGCTTGATCATTTTGTCCACTATGCCGGTAACCGCGCTCATAGTCATGTTAAGCATATTGGCCAAATCCCCCATTTTAGATGGACCCCGTTCATTCAAAAAATCGAGTATCGCGATTTGTGGAAAAGTTACGCCGCTCTTTAAAACACCCATCATGTTTCTCTTCGCGATTTCCCGCATAATTACAGGATGCATTTTTGAAATTTCTCCGCCAAAATCGATTCGTTTTTTAGGGCACATAAAAACTCCTTTATTTGGTAAAAATTTAAGCTTATAAATATTTCATTTGCTTAACTATTTTTCTATTAAAGCATATCAGACAGAGCAAGAATCGTCAATAAAATAAATATACTATGTTTCGGAGGGAGTGATGAACAAATATACTATCTGACAAACGCGAAATAGCGCAACCAAACATACAGCAAACTAATAATTACCGATTGTATCATAAAAGGCATTCCATATTTGCTAAACTTGCCAAAAGTTATGGGATACCGATTTTTTTGACTTATTTTAGAAACCACGACATTGGCACTAGCGCCAACAAGCGTGCCATTACCGCCTAAGCAAGCGCCTAAGGCAAGCGCCCACCACAAAGAATCAGCGGACCCCCCTGCTAAAGTAATTCCCGACATGTCAATAATATTTTTAACCAAAGGTATCATTGCCAAAACAAAAGGCACATTGTCAAAAATAGCTGAAAACAAAGCACTGCCTATCAGAATAAATACGCATAACAAAAAGTAATTATTTCCTGCTATCGTCATTAGTTTGCCTGCCATGAGTTCAACAACACCGTTACATTCAAGCCCAGCAACAATCATAAATAGTCCTATAAAAAAGAAAATAGTACCCCATTCGACCTGTTCAAAAACTTTTCCTAAATCGGACTTACAAACAATTATCATTAACGCCCCTCCGGCTAAAGCTATTAGACCGGTTTCAATTCCAGTTAAGGAATGCGTAACAAAACCTAATAGGATAAACCCCATAACGCTTAACGCGCGTTTCATCATTTTTCGGTCAACAATGGCCAATTCCGGAACTGCGTCAAGAACTCGCATTTTCAAACGGTCAGAGATATTCCATCGCAAACGGAACAACAGGTAAACCGTCAACAAAAACACAACCATGATAATTACTACACAAGGCATAAGATTGATTAAAAAAGCGTTAAACGATAAGTTGGCCTGAGACCCTATGATAATGTTAGGTGGATCGCCTACCAACGTAGCCGCTCCACCGATATTTGACGCGATAGCTTCCAGAATAAGAAAAGGCAGTGGAGATATTTCCAAAAGTTGAGCTATCAGTATCGTTATCGGAGCAAGAAGTATTACAGTTGTCACATTGTCCAGAAAAGCCGAAAGAATCGCGGTTATCACAAGAAAAGATAAAAGCATTTTTAAAGGATCGCTACTGGCTTTTTTCGCCACGATTATCGCCACCCATTCAAAAAAACCTGTTTTAGCTAAGACAGAGACAGAGAGCATCATTCCAACCAAAAGAAATATAACGTTTAAGTCAACCGCTAAAGCCGCCTGATTAAAAGTTATTAACCTGAGACCTACCATAAGAGTAGCGCCTATAATAACTGCTATGGTTTTATCTACTTTTTCCGTAGCAATAAAAAAGTAAACAGCAATAAAAATTATAATTGATGCTACCATCGTTTTCCCCGATTCCCCTTTGTTACCATTAAAAGAAAAGAATTTTGTCTATCAATGAAAATCGGTCTATCTCTCCGACTAATCTATCGTCCTCCAGAACAAAAAGTTTAACTTTATTTTTAACAGAAAGCTGAAAAATTATTTCCATTAAAGTATCTTTTTGTGAAATCACGTAATCACCGCTAACCACGATATCCTTCGCCATTAATCCATGTTTCATGCTGAAATATTTTTCAAAAGGGTCTAAATGCCTTACGAAAGAAACCGTTTGAAGTTGGTTGAAAAAGTCGGGAATACTGTAATTAAATATATCAAAACAGGAAATAACTCCTTTATAAAAATGATTCTCGTCTACAACCGGTACCGCGTCGAGCT
>JAHIZQ010000056.1 GCA_018814505.1 Candidatus Omnitrophota bacterium | reverse complement strand
CAGGTCATTTGACATATTGCCTCATATCCGTGATCATTAAGAAACCTGCTAGCGGCTATTGATCCCAAACGCATAATCGAACTTTGCTGGTCAGTGACATTCACTCCGTCAACTCTACCTTTAACGCATTCTAGTTCTCGAAAAACCGATTCCATTGACACACCTTTCGGCGGCCCTATCTCGGTTGTTATAACAAACTTTCCGTTTTCAAGTGCTTTTTTAAATTGTGACATTTTGATTCCTAATATGCTCTTAAAACGTTCCTCATAAGTATAGACACGGTAACCGGACCTACACCACCCGGAACCGGTGTAATAATTGATGCTTTTTTTTCAGTTTCCAAAAAATCAACATCGCCCTGAATTTTATCCTCAACCTTATTTATTCCAACATCTATAACAACAGCTCCCTCTTTAATCCAATCGGGTTTTACCATGGCGGCTTTACCCACCGCGACGATCAAAATGTCAGCTTTACGCGTATGTGCGATAATGTTTCCTTTTTCCGCCGTTCCAACATGACACACCGTAACAGTCGCTGTTTCATTAAGCATCATAAGACTTAGAGGTTTTCCGACTATCGCGGAATGACCGATAATCACAACTTCTTTTCCGTATAAATCAACATTACAACTTTTCAATATTTTCATTACAGCGCCCGGCGTACAGGGAACAATATCCGCTTCTTTCCTGAAAATCCTGCCAAGATTGTATGGAGTAATCCCTTCAGCGTCCTTTTCAGGCAATATACTTGAAACCGCTATGTTGTGGTCAATATTTTCCGGTAAAGGTTTTTGTACTATAATGGAAGTAACCGTGCTATCTAAGTTTAATTTTTTAATCTGTTCAATTAGTTCATCCTGAGACGTATCCGCAGAAAGCTTTTGTGAAACAAACTCAACCCCAACATAATCTGAAACTTTTTTTTGCATATTCATATAGATTTCCGCGTCTTCGCTGTACCCCACGGAAAGCGATACCAATTTAGGCGACCGCCCTTTTTTAGCACGGCGCAATTGTATTTCATCCCTTACCTTGTCATTACTGCTTTTTGCTATCGCTCTACCGTTAACACATTTTGCCATTCTGCCTCCACAATTTACGTTTTCGCTAAAAAAACGTACGCATTATCGCAAATTCGGTTTATTTCTTCTTCAATTTGCTTAATTTCTGACCTAATATTTTTGCAAAGCGCGTCATTTTTTATATGTTTAAGGTTAATTTCCACGTTAAGTTTCGCAGAATAAAAAGATGCTTTAAACATATGCGCGGCGCACCCAACGTCTGTCAACAAATTCTTATTTCCGTTTTCTATAAGATAACTTACCGCTCGTAGGCAATTTGCGCTTTCTCTGCATATTTCCATCGGTACTTGTGCCGCGTTTATGTATTCCTGTTCAGCAGAAGATTTACTAGCTAATTTATCCATAAGCGCGCGGAAAACTTCGCAATCTTTATCTATGAGAGTCAGCAATTTTTTAAAACCTTTTTTCTGAACGGCGTAAAGTGCATCTAGCTTTTCATTGTCGCGTACTTCATTTTTTTTGCTATATGCCATTACCATAAGATTTAGCCCCGCGGCTGTCGCGGCGGTAAGCGCGGTAGCGCTTCCTCCTCCTGGTACTGCGCTCCGGGAAGCAATATCCGTCAAATATTCCTCAATTGTAGTTTTCAGATATTCTTTCGCCATTATTAGAACAACCCCTTAATCATTCCGGTTTTAACATCAACATCTACATTTATGCCCCTGGGTTTTTTCGGCAAACCCGGCATTACATTAACACCTTCGCATTTTACTACGATATATCCTGCTCCGGCCGCTAAAGTAACGTCTTCTATACTTAATTTAAATCCTCGCGGCCTGCCTTTTTTTAAAGGATTATTCGAAAGCGAAAGATGCGCCTTAGCCATACAAACGGGAAACATCTCAAATTTATTTTTTTCTATTCTCCCTATATTCGCTGAAGCTAAATCCGAATATTTGACTTCATTCGCACCATACATAGATTTAGCGATACGTTCAATCTTACCGCGAATACTCATATCAACGGGATAAAGATATCGTAAAGATGCTTCTTCCCCTGCGGCTTTAATAACTGCCCGCGCCAATTCAACCGCACCTTTACTCCCCATTTTATAAACTTCACTTATCGCAACGCCCGCAACATTCAAAACTTCAGCGCGTTTAACCACTATGTCCAATTCTTTTTGTGAATCCGAATCAAATTTATTTATGCATACAACTATGGGCACACCAAACATCTTCAGGTTTTCTACCTGTTTTTCCAAATTAGAACAACCTCTGTCCACGGCTGACAGGTTTTCTTTTTTAAGCTCAGCCGGCATTGAATTTCCTTTAAAAACAAAATCTCCGCTATGAACTTTTAACGCCCGCACAGAACAGTTTATTACAATCACATCCGGTTTTATTCCTGATTTCCGGCATTTAATATCAATAAATTTTTCTGCACCTAAATCAGCGCCAAACCCGCTTTCGGTAACAGTATAATCAGCAAGTTTTAGTGCCAATTTATCCGCTATTACAGAACTCGAACCATGTGAAACATTCGCAAAAGAACCCGTATGTACAAAACATGGCGTATTCTCATTGGTCTGTACGAGGTTGGGATTAAGCGCGTTTTTCATAATCGCACTCATGGCTCCGGCAACTTTTAAATCTTCCGCCGTAACAGGCTTTCCACTCATTGTAAACCCTACAACAATCCGCCCCAACCTTTGCCTTAAATCTTTCAAATTTTCCGAAAGAGACAATACCCCCATGCATTCCCCGGCCTGTGTAATTTCAACACTTGTCTTACGATTTACACCGTGAAATTTTCCTCCGCCTCCAATTGCGAGATTACGTAAAGCTCTATCGCTTACATCAAGAACTCGGGTGCAAGAAATGTTACCTTTATCGATATTGAGGGGATTCCCCCAATAAAGACTGTTATCTAAAAAAGCGGAACAAAGATTCTGCGCGTTGCTTACAGCAAACGAGTCTCCCGTCAACCCCATAGTAACCTCTTCGGCCGGTAATATTTGAGCGCATCCTCCCCCTGTAGCGCCTCCCTTAATTCCAAAAAAAGGCCCAAAAGAGGACTGCCTAATACAGGAAATGGCTTTTTTCCCAAGTTTGTTTAAAGCCATTGCCAACCCTATGGTATTGACTGTCTTGCCTTCGCCCAAATGTGTCGGCGTAATTGACGTAACCAAAATCATCTTTCCATTTTTTCGTTTCTTAAGTATTTCATTTAACGAATCCACGGAAATTTTAGCAATATATTTGCCATATTTCGTCAAATACTTATCGGCAATTCCGATTTTTCTTGCAATTTCACTGATGTCTTTTAATTTAATTGTGGAAGCTATTCTTTGATCAATGCCGTATCCCATAATAACATCATCTCCTTTTTTCCGAGAAAAGACTACCACAATTACTTGAACCCGAATTGCGGCAGTAAGTCAGAAAAGCACCGTCAAACAATCAATAGAGAATAATTTTCACAAAATACGTACTGTTCGAATTTCAGCTTTACTTTCTGACTTAAATATAATCGTAAAATATTCTCTATTCACACACAAATAAACGGCATATTATAATACCGGTTTTTTTATTTTTCGACGGCTTCCAAATGGACCAAAAGTTTTACGGTGAACACTACAAAGCCCATGTTTCCGAATAGCTTCTATATGTTCACGAGTTCCATACCCTTTATGTTTTTTAAAACCATATTGAGGATATTCCAAATCTAACTCGATCATTAACCTGTCCCTATAAACTTTTGCAATAATTGAAGCGCACGCAATAGAAACACTAAGGCTTTCACCTCCGATTAAACAAGTCCGCGGCTGATGAATATCGATATTCATTTTACCGTCAATTAATAAATAGTCTGGCTCATCATTAAGATCATCAATTGCTTTTCGCATTGCGAGTAAAGTCGCATTATAAATGTTTACCCTGTCAACTTCCTCTACGTCAACACACCCAATCCCAACATCACACCGCTTCAAGATATCAACAAACGCTTTTTCTCTTTGCCTTACACTAAGCTTTTTAGAGTCATCTATCCGTTCAGTAAACGAACCATCACAAACTCTAACCGCACCTGCGACAACGGGCCCGGCCAAAGGCCCCCTGCCGGCTTCATCTATTCCCGCTACACGTTTATACCCGGCACTGAAAGCCTTCTTTTCGTAAAAAAATGTGTCCTGTTCCTTATTCGGAAGTTTTGGTTTTTTTCTTTTGGACAATTTTTTCCTTAACTTTTGTGGCGCCTTTTCCTTCTTTTTGGCGTAAATAATAAAGTTTCGCGCGACGAACTTTGCCGTGCTTTTTGACAACTATTTTTTCTATTGCCGGGGAGTTAACTGGAAAAATACGTTCTACTCCTTCACCATAAGATATCCGGCGCACAGTAAACGTTCTTTTCATACCGCCACCTTTTTCTCCGATAACAATACCGCTAAAAACCTGAACACGAGTTTTGTTTTCCTCCTGTATCCTATAGTGAACATCAACGGTATCCCCAATATTTATTTTAGGCATATCTAATCGTATAAATTTTTTTTCAATATCTCTTATTTCCGGTTTCATTTTTCCTCCTGTTTTTTACAGCTATCATTGTTATCCAGCAAATCGGGACGCCTGATTTTTGTCCTGATAGTCGCCTGTTCTTTCTGCCATGCGTTAATTTTTTTTGGATCTCCGCACAAAAGCACCTCCGGCACCTTCATGCCTTTATAATCCGCCGGTCGTGTATACTGCGGATATTCTAGAATGTTGTTTTCAAAAGATTCGTCAATCAAACAATTCGCATCTCCCAAAACTCCGGGAATAAGGCGTATTATCGCGTCACAAAAAACCATAGCGGGAATTTCTCCGCAAGTAAGAATATAATCACCAATCGAAAATTCCGCGTTAACCAGTTTCCGTATTCTTTCATCAAAACCTTCATAATGCCCGCAAACAAGTATAATGTGCGCATATTCTGCAAAAGTTTTAGCCTCAGTCTGGCTAAATCGTTGACCCTGCGGAGTAAGCAAAACCACTATCGGTTTCGTCTTAACTGATTTCGTTAATTCTTCTAAAGCTTTATCAACAGGCTCTACTTTCATTACCATGCCCGGCCCGCCGCCATAGGGCTTATCATCAGCTGTTTTATGCTTATCACTTGTCCACTGTCTAAGATTATGTATGTCTATTTTTACCAGAGATTTTTCTTTGGCAATTTTTATCATTGACTCTTCAAAAACACCTTTAAACATCTCCGGGAAAAGTGTAAGTATATCAATCTTCATGCACATTTTATTGATTTATGACCGTAACCCTTCTTATTCCTCTAGCATCTAAGTATACTAAACCGGACTTACTAACCACTAACTATATTTCAAGCCGTTTCAAAATGCTTTTTACCGTTTCAGAGGGTTTGGCACCGTTCTTTATCCAATATTCAACACGGCCCCGATCCAACCCTATCTGATCTTTACCTTTTTTTGGATCATAAAATCCAAGCTCTTCCAGAGATTTGCCATTTCGTTTAGTAGATTTTGTTATCGCAACTATACGATAAAAAGGCTTTTTTTTCGTCCCGAATGTTTTCAGTCTTAAAACTACCGCCATTATTTGTCCTCCTCTTATTAGTAAATAGGCCAACTGTTTTACTAGTGCTTTTTTACTGGTATCCATTACGGGAGGACACAAGGGCCTCCCCTACGATCTTTCACATCAACTATCAACCATCTATTCTTTTAACTCTTGCGCCTAAACCTGATAATTTTTCTTCAAGGTGTTCATACCCTCTATCTAAATGATAAATTCTTGAAATCTCTGTTTTACCTTCCGCTACCAACGCCGCGATAACCAACGCCGCCGAAGCTCTTAAATCTGACGCCATAACTGGAGCTCCGCTTAAACTCCGCACCCCTTTTATTATTGCTGTAGCTCCTTCAAGTAAAATATTCGCCCCCATACGGTTAAGTTCACTAATGTGTATAAATCTTTCCGGATATATTTTTTCCGTAATAACGCTAATTCCGTTACTTACACTGGTCAAACTCATCATCTGAGCCTGAAGATCCGTTGGAAACCCCGGATAAGTTAAAGTTGTAATATCAACCGCGTTTAATCTGTCTTTGCCACGGCAAACTTCCACTCCACCAGAATGTTCCTTAACTACAACCCCAGCTTCCAATAATTTATCAATCAATGCCGCGTTATGCTCAGGCTTCGCATTTTCAATAAACACACATCCACCGGTTGCGGCCGCGGCGATCATATAGGTTCCCGTTTCTACTCTGTCAGGAATAACCGAATACTCCGCGCCTTTTAATTTTAAAACGCCGTTTATTTTTAAAGTAGGAGTACCGTTACCCGAAATCTCCGCGCCCATTAAAATTAAAAAATTTATCAAATCTGATATTTCCGGCTCACAAGCCGCATTTTCAATAATAGTCTTTCCTTCGGCCAAAACCGCCGCCATAAGTGTATTAGCCGTTGCTAGAACACTTGACCCAAAATGCCCGCCCAGATAAATTCTTTTACCTTTCAATCTTTTCACCTCTGCCAGAATATATCCTTCCTGCACCTTAATTTCCGCGCCCAGAGCCCGCAATCCTTTAAGATGCAAGTCTATCGGCCTCGGCCCAATAACACACCCTCCTGGAAACGAAACTTTTGCCCTGCCATATTTTGCCACTAGCGGACCCAAAACGGCAATCGAAGCGCGCATTGTACTCACTAACTCATATGCCGCGGTTACATTAGTAACACTGCCCGCGCTTACACGAACCACAGCCCCTTCGCGTTCTACTCGTCGACCCAACGCGCCGAGAATCTTTAACATGGTCGTTACATCTTTTAAATCCGGCACATTTGAAATCACACATTCATCATCTGTCAAAAGAACAGCCGCGAGTATCGGAAGGCACGCGTTTTTCGCTCCGCTCACACATACATTGCCATTTAATTTACATCCGCCTTCAACGACCAATTTATCCATTTTTATACCCTACTATTACCCTTTCATATCCAGCCGAATCTTTAAAACTCGTTATGTTTATAAAATCGTTTATGATAAATTTATTTTTTACTTTTTCGCTCTGATCATATCCAACTTCTACCGCGATAAAACCACCTGGGATTAACAGCTTCCCTCCGCCGGAAATGATGACATTTAAATAGTCCATCCCTTCTTCTCCGGCAAAAAGCGCGATACGAGGCTCGGCCTTAACCCAGGGATCAAGTTTTTCATAATCCTTTTTTGAAACATACGGCGGATTTGACACAATCGAGTCGAAAAAACCATCATACCCTTGTGAAAAGGACGAAAACATATCTGAAAGAACTAATTTTATCTTATCTTCTCGTTCGAATTTTTTTAAATTATACCGCGCTACTTCTAACGCAGATTCACTAATGTCCGTTGCAATAATTTCACAATTATCCAATAACCCTGTTAACCCCAACGCGATTACGCCGCTACCCGTACCTAACTCAAGTATTTTTGAATATTTTTTATTTTTCTTTTTACAGATGTCAGCAACAATCCTCACAAGTTGCTCAGTTTCCGGACGCGGAATCAAAACACGTTCATCTACTTTCACCTGCATACCCATAAAAACTTCTTTACCCCGCTCATATTGCACTGGTACCGCACTACTACTACTCATTCTTAAGTTACCGTTCCTAATCTAAGTTTTCTGTCTTCCGCTTCAATGGCGGAAATAAATTCATCCAACGCCTTTTCCCCTTCAAGGATATTTGCTAGATTATAAACCGTTAAAGTTATACGATGATCGGTAACGCGATTTTCCGGAAAATTATAAGTTCGTATTTTTTCTGACCGGTCTCCGCTTCCTACCTGTTTTTTTCGGTTATCAGATATTGTTTTTCTTTGTTCTTCGCGCTTTTTTTCCAATACACGCGCTTTAAGAACCCTCAACGCTTTAGCTTTATTTTTATGCTGGCTTCTTTCATCCTGACAGCTAACAATAATACCGGTCGGCAAGTGAGTTATCCTAATGGCTGAATCCGTCACATTTACATGCTGTCCACCAGCACCGGAAGCTCGGTACGAATCTATTTTCAAATCCTGCGTGCGGATATCAACTTCTACATCATCCGCTTCAGGTAATACCGCAACAGTAGCCGCCGAAGTATGTATACGTCCACTTGCTTCTGTTTGAGGCACGCGCTGGACACGGTGAGTTCCCATCTCAAACCTGAGAAATTTGAAAACATTACGCCCCTCAATTGCAAAAATAACTTCTTTTATCCCGCCAAGTTCCGTTTCACTCAAACTAATTACCGAAGTTTTCCATCCCTTGCTCGCAGAATATTTGACATACATTTTATAAAGATCAGCCGCGAATAACCCGGCCTCGGTTCCACCGGTTCCCGCGCGTATTTCCATAATAACATTACGACTACACTCGGTTTTGTCATCATCCAGGAGAATATCTTCTAATTGTTTAGATTTTTCTGCTATCGCGATATTTACACTTTCCAGTTCTTTCCCTGCCAAAAGAGAGTATTCACTACCCACGCTCTCTTCTTCGATCATCTTCTCCAAACTCTTTTTTTCATTCACCAACGCCAAATACTGGTCATATTGCACAAGCATACCCTTAAGATCCGCGTACTCTTTAGATTTCAAACGATATTGCTCACGATTGGACAAAAGCTCTGGAGAAGACAGTTCTTTTTCCAATTTCTTATATTCTAATTTTTTTTCTTCAAATTTTTCAAACATTTGTAATAAAGATCAGACCTTGTCACAAAATCTCTTCATTTTACAACAAGGTCTGCTTAATCAATTTTATTTTACACTTCAGTGGAAGTATCTGATTTCTTTTCTACATTTTGTGTGGAATAACGTTTCTTGAACCGTTCAACTCTTCCCGCGGAATCAACTAGTTTTTGTTTTCCGGTATAGAACGGATGGCATTGAGAACAAATTTCCACATGTATGCTCTGCTTAGTTGAGCGTGTATGCACAGTGTTTCCACACGCACAAACAATTGTGCTTTCTATATACCTCGGATGTATATCTTTTTTCACTTTTTGCCCCTCCCCTTTATAAACAAGTACATAATTTTAATACGGTTACATCAATATTACGAACATACATTATACTAAAATTCCATAAAAATTCAAGTACATAATATGATTTCCGCGTTTTTTTACAAACTCATAAACAAATATTTAAATGCAACAATGTGGTTTTGAATGTTTTTATCATACTTTTATGCTTTACTCATATTTTTCAAAAATTCGTCATTTGTTTTACTCTTTTTTAACCGGTCAATCAGTAATTGCATTGCTTCAACTGAATCAAGATCACTTAAAGCTTTCCTCATCAGCCACACTTTTTTCAGTTCGTCATCGTCAACCAAAAGTTCCTCTTTTCGGGTATTTGATCTTCTAATATCAATTGCGGGATATATTCTTCGCTGAAAAAGATTCCTGTCTAGCTGAATTTCCATATTACCCGTTCCTTTAAATTCCTCAAAAATAACTTCATCCATACGGCTACCGGTGTCAATAAGAGCTGTAGCAATAATTGTAAGACTACCACCTTCCTCAACATTACGCGCTGACCCAAAAAAACGTTTAGGTTTATGCAAAGCATTGGCATCAACACCGCCTGAAAGAATTTTGCCTGAATGTGGTACAACTGTATTATACGCACGCGCCAATCGCGTGATTGAATCTAGCAAAATGACAACATCGTACTTGTGCTCAACCAGCCTCTTGGCTTTTTTAAGCACCATCTCTGCAACCTGAGTATGCCTTTGGGCCTGTTCATCAAATGTCGAAGCTACAACTTCCGCTTTTACGGAACGCTGCATATCCGTAACTTCTTCCGGCCTTTCGTCTATAAGCAGAATTATAAGTTTCACTTCCGGGTAATTAGTTGTAATGCTATTGGCAAATTTCTGCAAAAAAACAGTTTTTCCGCTATACGGAGGCGCAACAATAAGGCCTCTTTGCCCTTTTCCAACAGGTGTTAATAAATCCATTACCCGCATAGAAATGTCATTCGACGTGGTCTCTAAAATAAACCTTTCATCAGGATACAAGGGCGTTAAATTTTCAAAAAGTATATTGTTTTTAGCCACTTCAGGGTTTTCAAAATTAACGGCTTCCACTTTTAGAAGAGCAAAATATCTTTCACCTTCTTTTGGGGGGCGTATTTGGCCGCTTACAGTGTCGCCCGTTTTCAGATTAAATCGACGAATCTGCGACGGTGACACATAAATATCGTCGGGGCAAGGCAAATAATTATAGTCATGACTTCTTAAAAAACCAAAACCATCATCCAGCACTTCAAGCACACCTTCACCATATGCCAGCCCGTTTTTCTCGATTTTTGCCTGCAAAATTTTAAAAATCAGGTCATGTTTTTTTACTCCGCTTATCCCATTGATTTTTAGTTTCTTCGCAAGTTCCGCTAGCTCAGAAATCCTCATGTTTTTCAATTGCACTATGTCTAGCTCTTTTTCTTTTCTTTTATCCTTTTCCATGTCAGTTCCGCTCCTTTTTTCAGATTACTCAAGTTTTTTGTGTTATCTATAATATAATCGGCATATCCAGCCTTTTTTGAAAGAGGCATTTGATTTAAAATGATACCTTTCGCCTCCATCTCAGAGATACCACGGCTTACAGCCCGTTTTATCTGCAATTCTTCGGTTGTTGAAACCAGAACAACAATGTCAACATAACCGTTTAGACCTGATTCTATTAAAAGTGGCGCGTCAATTACAACAACTCCGCCATTAACCAGCTCAACTTCCTTTTTTATGCGAGCCATTATCTCCGGATGCATTATGCGGCAAAGTTCTTCTAACCTGGTTTTACTAGAAAATACTTCGCTCGCAAGTTTCTTCCGGTCAATCTGCCCGTTT
>JAHIZQ010000055.1 GCA_018814505.1 Candidatus Omnitrophota bacterium | reverse complement strand
TTTTGTTAATATATTTTTTATCCCTGCCGCGTCACATAGTGCTCTCACTGGACCCCCCGCTATAACACCGGTTCCCGGACCCGCAGGTTTTAAAAGTACATATGAAGCTTTAAATCTTCCGGTAACTTCATGAGGGATTGTATCCCCCTGCATACTTACTTTTTTAAAATTTTTCTTAGCTTGTGCCGTGCCTTTTTTAATAGCTTCAACAACTTCATTGGATTTACCAAAACCCATACCAACACTCCCCTTACCATCGCCAGTAACAACCAATGCGCTAAAAGAAAAGTTCTTACCACCCTTTACAACTTTCGAAACACGGTTTATTTTTATAACATGTTCTACTGTATCCGGATTTGTAGCGTCAATATCAGAATTTTTAGTTAAAACATCTGCACGCTTATTTTGCGTGTTGTTCTTTGTCGAATCCACATTTTTATCGTTTTTTCTCACAGGCTTAACTGTTTTTTCCTCTTTCGGCATCTTTTTCTCCTTAGATATATTCTCCACAAGTCTTTGGTCCGGATGTTAAATCCAATACTTTTTTTATAAAAATTCAATTACATCTACTCTTATATTGCAACTCATACTCTAATGACTATTAATTGCTGAACTTAAAATTCTAATCCGTTTTTACGAGCCGTATCAGCCACTGTTTTCACTACGCCATGATATTGATACCCTGACCTATCAAACACAATTCTCTTTATGCCTTTCTCTCCGGCCTTCCTGGCTATAGCTTCCGCGACAATCTCAGCAAACTTGACATTCTTTCTTGTATAAGCTTTAACCTTATTTTTTACATCTGGCGAATTTGTCGATACACCGCATAAAGTCTTACCGTCAACATCGTTTACAATCTGAATATAAATATTGCGATTACTTTTGTGCAGACACATCCGAGGTCTTTCCGAACTTCCGCTTATTTTTTTTCGTATTGATTTCTTTCGCCGTTCTCTACTTTTCTTATTATCCATATTAATACCTTCTATGTTTATTTTTCTAAGCTACACTTTTTCCCTGTTTTTGACGTACAAACTCACCTTCATACCTAATTCCCTTGCCTTTGTATGGCTCAGGAGGATAATTATCCCTTATTTCAGCCGCTATTTCCCCAACTTTTTGTTTATCTACCCCTTTTACTATTATTTCCGTAGCCGTAGGAGTCTCAATCGTTACTTCTTCCGGCGGAGTATACTTCACGCTGTGTGAAAACCCTATATCCAAAACCAACATTTTACCTTTCATCTGAGCCTTATAACCCACACCTTGAATCTGCAATTTTTTTGAAAACCCCTCTTTTAAACCAATTATTACATTCTGCAGTAAACTCCGCATAGTCCCATGCAGGGCTTTGTCTTTACGAGAATCTGACGGTCTTTTAATTTTAAGCTCCTTGTCATTAACTTCAACTTTAAATCCTTCAGATACAACAAATTCGCGTGTCTTACTCTTTGCTTCAAACTTTACTGTACTTCCATTTACTTCGACCTTTACCCCGTCAGGAATAATTATTGACCGGCTTCCTACTCTTGACATTTATAATCTCCTTTTTCTGCTGTATAGTTACGCAAATTCATTATATAAAACCCGATTACCATATCTGACAAACAAGTTCCCCACCGATTTGCAGATCCTTAGCCTCTTTATCCGTAAGTAAACCTTTACTTGTCGATAAAATGGCTATTCCAACACCGCCCATAACACTTTTAACCTTTTTCGCACCGGTATATTCACGTCGTCCGCACTTAGAAACCCGTTTTAATTCTTCCATCACAGGAGTTCCATCATCGAGATATTTTAAATATATTTTTATTTGCCCCTGCTTATTATCATCGATAACCTTATAGTTATCGATAAATCCCTCTCTCTTAATAATATCAACAATCCCTTCAATAATCCCGGATTTTTTGATAATTACTGTTTTTTTTCCAATACGTATTGCATTTCTTATTACTGTCAACTGATCTGCTATCAAATCCGTAACACTCATTTACATCTCCTTTAATGGAACCGCATTTTAGTGGACACAGAAAACAAGCCTGACTGTTCCTGTCTTTGCGGCCAAATTAACCTCCGAATCCTTTTCTGAATGAGAGGCCTATCTTTATCTTCACTACTTTATTTTTCAACCAAAAATTTACAACCATCTTTGCTACCAACTCGCTTTTCTTACTCCAGGAATATCACCACGCGACGCCAACTCTCTAAAACATATGCGGCACAACTTAAACCTTTTCATGTATCCCTTTTTTCGTCCGCAAATCTGGCATCTCGTAATAACTCTTGTACTAAATTTGGGAGTCCTATTTGATTTTTCTATAAGCGATTTTTTTGCCATAAAATTTCCTTTTTCTTAATATTTATCCTCTAATTCTTAACATTATTTCTTCGTAAAAGGCATTCCAAAACATTTGAGCAGTGCTTTTCCCTCTTCTTTCGTCTTCGCCGTAGTAACAAAACTTATATCCATGCCATGAGTCATAGGTACTTTGTCTAACTCCAGCTCCGGAAATATTGTCTGCTCTTTAATACCTAAAGTATAATTTCCATGCTGATCAAAAGCCGTATTGGAAACACCTCTGAAGTCTCTAATACGCGGAATGACAAAATTTATAAGCCTGTCCAAAAATTCATACATTCGTACTTTTCTCAAAGTTACCTTATATCCAACCGGAGCACCGTCACGGATTTTAAAATTTGAAATAGATTTTCGCGACTTTGTCAAAGCCGGCTTTTGTCCCGTAATCGCGGCTATTTCCTTCTGCAAAGGCTCTATCAAATCTTTTTGATGAGCCATTTCCCCTGCTCCAACATTAACAACGATTTTAATAAGACGCGGCACATCCATTTTATTCTTGTATCCGAACGTTTCCATCAATTCAAATATCACTTTTTTTTCATATGTATCTTTCAATCTTGCCATTTTAATCTCTTATCCTTCTTGTTTGTTATTTTAGGCTTTTATTAACACATTTCCTTTATCACAACGTATCTTATAAAACTTCTTTACATTTTTTACA
>JAHIZQ010000054.1 GCA_018814505.1 Candidatus Omnitrophota bacterium | reverse complement strand
ATCATGCCGAAAAACAAAAAACTTAATTGCTGTTAAAAATGCGCCAACTATTGGACATGCGAAACTAAATGGTACAGAGGCGAAAAAAATCTGGAAAATATTTGTTGTTCCGCCTGCGCGTTTTATCGCGAATGCCGCACTCGTCTTATCGCTAAATCCAAAAAAAAATAAATTTTTAATCCTTAATCAAATAAAGCGTTTTTCGCGCTATCATTTGTCCAATAATTCCCGCTCCCGCAAAAACTATTCCACTTACTAAAAGTATTACCCCATTGCTTACATACCTAGAAATATACGCGGTAATAAACATAAACACAAGAAAAGAAAAATGCATAAGCGCCTCTATTGAACTAAAAATTCTTCCCCTGACATTATCCGGAACAAGCAAATGTATCAAGGTGTTTGTACATGTAAATATCGGTGCCGCTGTCATTCCTACCATCATTATTAAGAGCGCTCCTATGATAAAAACTGGGTTCTCGCCAGCGCAAAAAGCAAAAATGCCGATAAGTGCTCCGCTTAACGCGAAACATACAAAAATGGTGCTTATGTGAGAAAGCTTTTGCCCATATTTGCCGTATAATACGGTGCCTCCGAAAAGCCCAAAACCAAGGAATACGCCAAAAGAACCTAAGACGCCTGTAACAGAGCCAAAAGCCTCCTGCACAAAAACAATTATTATACAAAAAATGGACCCCGTCCCGGCCATAAGTAAAAATAAGGCACTGACTACCACTTTCATCTTGTCTTTTTCAAACATATATTTAAATCCCTCAACGATTTCATTCCAAACGTTTCGTCGAATAGCTTTTTCTATGAGGCTTTTTGTTGCTTGTATGCCTTTTTTGATATCTCTTGTTTTTTTTCTGGGCGTAATAATTGCTATTAAGACAGCTGAAACAAAGTAACTTACACTATCCAAATAGAACCCCCAAATATAGCCTATCCATTTTACGATAAACCCTGCTACGGCGAAACCCAAGATAGTAGCAATCATTCTTGTCGTATTGGAAAGCGAATTCGCGACCATAAGTTTTTCTTTGGGAACAATTTCTGGAATAAGAGCCATTTTGGATGGCAAAAAAAACCTTGTTGCGGAAAAAATCAAAAATACCGCAATATAAACAGGTACCATTAGTTTGAAATAAACAAAAATAGGAATAGTAAAAACCAGAGTTCCTCTCACAACATCGGAAATTATCATCACTTTTTTTCTGTTCCACCTGTCAACATACACCCCAGCTATAGGCCCAATAACAAAAACCGGAACAACAACAAAAAAGAGAACTTTGGCAAGAGCCATTACTGACCCCGGGTTTTTTGAATAAACAAGCGCTATTAACGCCATCTGGTTTAACCTATCCCCAAATTCGGATATTATTTGTCCCAGCCAAAGTACAAAGAAATTTTTTTTAAAAAGGACTTCTCTGAAATGTATCATTCTTATGCTTTCTGAAAAAACTGTATAACCTGCACCATTTAAGACTAAAAGCATGCATACAGTTTTCTAACGAAGGTTTTGATCTGTAATTGATTTTATATCTGGAGCCCGCGAGTGGAGTCGAACCACCGACCTAAGCATTACGAATGCTTTGCTCTACCAACTGAGCTACGCGGGCATATATCATCCTGCGATAGATTGTATAATCAAATTCCAACTTTTTCAAGCATAATGTAACGTCACGCGCTTGCCCCTCGTGTTATTCTTTTCCATTGACTTGTTTTTTGTTCTATGATAATTTATTGACCATTAAAGCTAGTTAAATTGGGTCATTGAAAAGAGAATAAACTTAATAACTCTAATATTGTAAAAAAGTGCCGCGGTAGCTCAGCCGGTAGAGCAGAGGACTGAAAATCCTTGTGTCGGCGGTTCAATTCCGTCCCGCGGCACCATAAGAAAAAAGGCTCTCTACTGAGAGCCTTTTTTCTTATATGCTTTTGTTAACTGTCCTGTTTATCCTATTCTCCTGCCTTATTTTTCTATTTATCTTTGAAAACTATTTCGTTTTTCTCAGCATCAATTCTTATATTGAATTGATTTAAAAATGTCATGCCGAGGATTCCATACTCCATGTCTCCCGAGTTCGAAATAACTGCTTTTATATTTTTTGCGATTACTCCTCCGATTGTAATTGACTTTAAGGTTATAAGAACCGCTTGATGCAAGCTTCCATCCGCTAAAAGAAGATCAATTCTCTCGGAGTCTTTTGTTATTTTGTATCCCGCTTTTTTTGCTACACTTGGCGAAATACTCACATATCCCGCGCCCGTATCCACTAACATATCTACTTTTACACTCCCGTTTAAAACAGTTTCAACTACTATCATATCGTTTCGAATTGATTTTACCCTATGCGTTTCTGCCTTTTGTTCCGCTTGCACCTGCCTTTGCCGTATTTCTATATATTCTTCGTTACGCTGAGCGATACTTTCTACCTGCCTAGTTTCTGCCTCTTGTTCTGCCACCTTTGTTTTTAAAAAATTTATTTCAAATGTTTCTGCTTTCTGTTTTGATAGATTTTTTATCTCCGCGACATCATTTTTCTGCACCCCAATAGTAGCAACTCCTGTATCTATAACAATTTCGCCCTTAGCCCCCTCCTGCAATACACCTGTAATCTCGCCTTTATTCTTGAGTACCACTGTAACTACATTCTCCGAGTCATTTTTTTGGCCTGACTTGCTGGCT
>JAHIZQ010000053.1 GCA_018814505.1 Candidatus Omnitrophota bacterium | reverse complement strand
TGCCCGGCCTGATAGTAATATATTTGGTGAAAATGTATATCTCACTCGTAAACGTTTAGGCAAAGAGTTGGCCGGGGAATGTCCAGTAAGTTGTGATTTTGTTATGCCGATACCGGATTCTGGTAATTACGCGGCGTTAGGTTTTGCCGAAGAATCTAGGTCTCCTTTTGAAATCGCGTTAATAAGAAATCATTATGTAGGTAGAACTTTTATTCAGCCTTCACAGTTTATAAGAGATTTTAGGGTCAAAGTTAAGCTTAATCCTATAAGAGATGTGCTCAAAGGAAAACGAGTAGTAGTTGTTGAAGATTCCATCGTTAGAGGTACAACTAGTAAAATACGGGTAAAGACACTTCGTGAAGCGGGAGCGAAAGAAGTGCATATGCGGATTAGTTGTCCTCCGATAAAATTTCCGTGTTTTTATGGTATTGATTTTCCGACTAAAAAAGAATTAATAGCGTCAAATCACAGTATAGATTCGATTAAAAGTTTTATAGGAGCAGATAGTTTGGAGTATTTAAGTAAAGATAAAATGTTGGAAGCAATGCCACTTCCAGAATGTGAATTTTGTACAGCATGTTTTGATGGAGTGTATCCAATTAAACCCTGTCGGAAAACAGGGAAAGGCGTCTTAGAAAGGAATTGAAATGCCTAAATATATTTTTGTTACAGGAGGAGTTGTTTCAAGTCTAGGCAAGGGTATTGCTTCAGCGGCTATTGGCAAGTTGATGGAATCGAGAGGTTTAACCATAACAATTGTAAAATGTGATCCCTATATAAATGTTGATCCCGGAACTATGAATCCTTATGAGCATGGAGAAGTATATGTTACAGAAGATGGGGCTGAAGCAGACTTGGATTTGGGTCATTACGAACGTTTTACGGATGCCGTAATCGGCCGTGACAGTAATATAACAACCGGAAAAATTTATCATTATGTTATTTCAAAAGAAAGAAAAGGAGAATATCTTGGAAAAACAGTTCAGGTTATTCCGCATATTACAGATGAGATAAAGCGCCACATAAAAAAAGTTACAAGAAATACAAACATAGACATAGTAATAGTTGAAATAGGAGGCACGATTGGTGACATTGAGAGTCTTCCTTTTTTAGAGGCAATAAGACAGCTTCGAATTGATGTAGGGTATCAGAACTGCATTAATATTCATGTTACATTGGTGCCGTATATAAAAAGCGCGGGAGAAATTAAAACAAAACCCACACAGCATAGTGTCGGAGTTCTTCGGCAGATAGGTATTCAACCGGATATTTTACTCTGCAGGTCAGAAAAAGAATTAAGCCAGGAAGCGAGAGAGAAAATCGCGTTATTTTGTAATGTTGATAAAAACGCTGTGATTCCGGCTTTGGATGTTAGTAGCGTTTATGAAGTGCCTCTAATGTTTGCTAAAGAAAATTTGGATCAGCTTGTGACCAAACTCCTGGGAATAAAAAGTAAAGATTGTGACTTGAATGAATGGACAAATAAAGTTGTGAACATAATCAAGGCGCCAACAAAACAGACAAAGATCGCGGTTGTCGGTAAATACATAACATTGCAGGACGCGTATAAGTCAATATACGAGGCGCTAGTTCATGGCGGAATTGCGAATAATGCTAAGGTGGAAATAATAAAAGTTGATTCAGAAGATATCAGTGAGTTCGGTGTGTTGAAATATTTAAAAAATGCAAACGCTGTGCTTGTTCCAGGAGGTTTTGGATATAGAGGGATAGAGGGGAAATTTGAAGCGATTCAATTCGCGCGTGAAAATAAACTTCCGTTTTTTGGCATATGTTTAGGGATGCAGTCAGCGGTTATTGAATTTGCCAGAAATGTTTGCGGTTTTGAAGGGGCAAATTCAATAGAATTCGACAAAAATACAAAATATCCGGTAATTTCGCTTTTAGAAGAACAAAAAGAAGTTGCAGATAAAGGCGGGACTATGCGTTTAGGTGCCTATGCGTGTAGACTAGAAGCGGTAACAAAGAGTTTTTTTGCGTATGAAGAAAAAAAAGAAATTAGTGAGAGGCATAGGCACAGATACGAATTCAATAACGAATATAAAAATGTCATGAAAGATAAAGGTTTAGTTTTTGCGGGTACTTATGCTCAACAAGAATTAATAGAAATTATTGAGCTGAAAGACCATCCCTGGTTTGTGGCATGTCAATTCCATCCGGAATTTAAATCTAAACCGGATAGAGCGCATCCTTTATTTAGGGAATTTGTTAAAGCATCAATTGAACGCGGATGAAGCGTAAAAGATATATATGTTTTTTTTGGTAGGTAATATTAATGTGTAGCGACTATGAACATAGGATAGCGAGGGAATATGAAAAAAATAGCCGGTTTTTGGAAGTTTAGGAAAGAACGAAAAGAACTCTTGAAAGATTCTTTTATGAAAATGACAGGAGCAGAGTCTCTCGGAAGAGATTGCGGTTATTGGGCGGAAGAAGAAAAAGGCATGATTCTGGGTTATAAAAATACAGGGAGAAGTGAGACACTTAGTGAACCAAGTAAATCTTCCTGTGGACGTTTTACGTTAGTTTATGAAGGAGAGATTTATAATCTAAATGAAATTTTGGATGAATTAGCTGTTGAATCCAATTTAGATAAAACGTGTTTAGAAACGGGGTGCGAGGCGGATGTCTTGGTAGAAGCAATCTCAAAATGGGGCATTGAGACAGTTCTAAAAAAGATTAATGGTGTATTCGTCTTTTTTTTATGGGACAAATCTGATAAGAAACTTTTTCTCGCGCGAGATAAAGTTGGAACAAAACAGCTTTATTACGGTATTCAGAATAATGTTTTATTTTTTTCGTCTATGGTACAGGCTATTTGTGAAAATGATCTTTTTTCCGCGGAGATAGATAAAAACGCTCTTAGTTTGTTTTTTAGATATAATTGTGTGCCTGCGCCACATTCCATATACAAAGGCGTAAAAAAACTCAAACAGGGTTCTTATCTGGTTATAGATGGGGTTTTAAATGTTAAAGAATACTCTTATTGGGATGCTTTAAAAATTACGGAAAAGGGAGGTTTGGATCTATTTGTAAAGTCGGAACAAGAAGTCGTTGATGAATTGGAAAACTTACTTATCGATTCTATTGAAAAACGGTTGGAGAAAAACGCCATAACCGGAGTTTTGCTCTCTGGCGGAGTTGATTCATCCCTCATAGCCGGTTTGTTGCAAAAACAAAAAAGTGTTCCGGTTCCTACTTTTAGCGTGGCAATTGATCAGGAAAATTACGATGAGTCCGTTTTTGCTAGAGAAATATCACGTTATTTGGGGACTAAACATGAGACTCTTCGTCTTGTGCCGCGGGATATGGTGGATACGATTAATAAAATGCCTAAAATATATGATGAGCCGTTTTCTGATTCCTCACAGATCCCTACTTACTTGGTTTTTCAGTTTGCCAAGAAACATATTACAACGGGTTTATCTGGAGACGGTGGGGATGAAGTTTTTGGCGGTTATAACAGATATCTTTGGGCAAATAAAGTATGGAAACATTTAAGAATATCGCCTTTTTTTATGAAAAAAATGGTTGCAAATTTAATAAAAGGGATGTCTCCCGAACGGTTAGATAGCATTTCAAAAGTTGGCTCAACTATTATGCCTAAGTTTTTTCAACACCGTATGTTTGGTGATAAACTACACAAATTAGCTGATATACTAACAAGTTCATCCCCTGATGAATTGTATTTTAAATTAACATCCCATTGGCAGGATCCGGAGAACCTGGTGTTGGATTCAAAAGAACCTTTCAGTATGATAGTTGATTCAAAAACGAAAAATAGCATTCCCGGGTTTGTAGACAGAATGATGTATTGGGATTTAATGACGTATTTGCCTGATGATGGCCTTGTAAAAGTAGTTAAAGCAAGCGAAGCGGCTGGATTAAATGCTAGGGCGCCAATCTTGGATCATAGAATAATTGAGTTTTCAAAACGGTTACCACTGTCTTTAAAAATTCGTTCAGGAAAAAGCAAATGGATACTCAGAGAAATTTTGTATAAATATGTTCCGTCGAAATTAATTGAACGTCCCAAAATGGGTTTTGGAGTTCCGATTGATACATGGTTAAGAGGGCCTCTGCGGGATTGGGCGGAAGATCTGCTTAATGAAAGCGCGCTTAGAAAAGACGGCATTTTAAATTCCGTGCTTATTAAGAAATATTGGCAGGAGCATGTAACAGGTAAACGGAATCACGCATATCATCTTTGGGATGTGTTAATGTTCCAGTCGTGGAAACAGGAATGGATTTAAAAGAAAGAAGGTAAGTTATGAAGTATTGCAAAAATTGTTTGACGTGCAGTAAATTTAATCCATAAGCTAGAAGTTATGATTGTTCTTGACGAATATTTGTAAATGTTGATAATACAATCACCGATGTGTTTTAAGTGTCGTAAAGGAACAAAGGCGTTCTTACTGCTCAGTTATGGGTGAAGGACGCCTTTGTTTTTTTAAGGGGCTTAAAGGAAATAAGGGATCAGTAAAATTAGAGGAGAATTAAATGCATAAAATAGTGCAAAAAAAACGACTTAATTCTGAAATTTCGCTTTTAGAGATTGAAGCTAAAGATATTGCTCATGCCGCGCAAGCCGGGCAATTTGTTGTTTTGCGCGTTGACGAAAGAGGCGAACGTTTTCCGCTCACATTATATGATTGGGATGTGGAAAAAGGCACAATACAGGTTGTGTGCCAGGCAATAGGAGTCAGTACAAAAAAACTTTGCGGGGTTCGATTAGGAGAAAGTATTAGTGATATTGCCGGGCCGCTTGGGCACGCGGCTATGGTGAAAAATGTAGGAAAAGTTATATGTATTGGAGGCGGAGTGGGAACTGCTGAAGCATATCCTATTGCTAAAGCTATGAAAAAGGCTGGAAATGATGTGACGGTTATAATCGGTGCCAGGACAAAAGATTTAATTATTTGTGAAAAAGAAATAAGAGAATTCTGCGATAAAGTGTATGTTACAACAGATGATGGTTCACATGGGCAAAAAGGATTTGTTACGGAT
>JAHIZQ010000052.1 GCA_018814505.1 Candidatus Omnitrophota bacterium | reverse complement strand
GATTGGACCCGACGCCATCGCTCGTCGGCGTGCGGTTCGTTGCCACGATGCCAATGTTGCTCTTCCGGAGGACGTCGCGTTTGATTCGCACCGAGGAGAAGTTGGTTGAGACCGCGCCCGCCGACGTGGTGGCAAATCAGGCCGCGGTTGCGATAGAGAATACGGAACTTATGGTTAAGACAAAAATTATACAAGAAGAACTTGAAACACGAAAAAAAGTCGAAAAGGCAAAAGGTATATTAATGAAAGAACAGGGTTTGCCTGAAGATGACGCGTATAAATTGATCAGAAAAACAAGTATGCATAAACGCCTTTCCATGAAAGAAATAGCGGAAGCAATAATACTTTCTTTTGAGATCAGCGGTAGAAGGAGAAATAATAATTAAAATTTGTTTATGGCAGAAGAATTAATGATTTTTATTTTAATGAAAGTTAAAACTAAAAAAACGGCAAGTTGTAAAAAAAATTTATAACTTGTCTTTTTTAATTATGAGGCAAGAGCGGATTACTCAGAATGTGTGCGCGAAATACAAATATAAAGGATGATAAATGGATTTAATAGGGAAACGAATAACAAATGAATATATAATTACGGATTTTTTAGATGAGGGCGCTATGAGTTGGGTTTACCGTGGATTAAAATTGGCTGATGATACGCCGGTCGCGGTGAAGGTGCTTAGAACGGGCGCAAGTAGCCAGCACGCGGAAGATATAATACGTTTCAGACGAGAGGCGGAAGCTGTAGCAAGGCTTGACCATAAAAATATAGTGAAAGTATATGAAGTGTGTGAGTACGAAAGTTTAAATTGCATAATAATGGAACTTGTGGAAGGCGAAAAGTTAGATCAATATATACCAAAAACAAAAGGCTTGGATGTTAGCCAGACTGTGGAGATAATTGAACAGATAGCGAAGGCTTTAAGTTATGTACACAGCGCGGGAATAATTCATAGAGATTTAAAACCGGCGAATATAATGGTGACAAAAGATGAGAATGATAAAATTTGTGTAAAAATACTGGATTTTGGGTTGGCGAAAGTAATGGAGCTGACAAGAATAAAAGAAATAGGCGAAATAGTCGGGACTTTTAGTTATATGTCTCCGGAGCAAAGCGGGATAATAAAAAGAGGAGTGGATGAGAGAAGTGATCTTTATTCCTTGGGAATAATATTTTATCAGTTATTAACGGACGAATTGCCGTTTAAGGGGGAGGATATAGGCACAATATTGCATCAACAGATAGCAAGAGAAGCTGTGCCGCCAAGATATATAAATCTAGAAGTGCCGCAAATTTTGGAAAGAATAGTGCTGAAACTGTTAAAGAAAGATCCAGAGGAGCGGTATCAAACAGCAAAAGGATTAATAGCGGATTTAGAACTGTATAGAAAAGGGGAAAAGGATTTTATATTAGGAAGAGAAGACCGCCTGACGAAACTTACATATAGGACAAAATTGATAGGTCGTGAGGAAGAATTGAACAGATTAAAAGAGTTATATGAAGAAGCTAAAATCGGTAGAGGTAGAATTTGCTTCGTAACAGGGGAAGCCGGAAGAGGAAAAAGCCGTCTGGTGGATGAACTTAGAGGGTATGTGTATGAAGAAGGAGGAGAATTTGTATGTGGAAAATGTTTCGCGCAGGAAAACAAGATACCGTATCAGGTATTTAAAGAAGCGCTTAATGAATACATAATACGGATAGGGCGATTGCAAAAAGAAGAGAGAAATTTGCGAAAAGAACGGATGCGGCTAAGTGTGGGAGAACTAGGAGGGGTAATAAGCCGGTTGAATCCGGTGATGAGGGATATCTTGGGGGAAATGCCGAAACTGATAGAACTGGATCCGGAAAGGGATAACCAAAGGTTTTTAACGATTACGGCAGATTTTTTTCTGGACTTGGGAGAAAAAGGAAAACCAATAGTAATAGTTTTAGATGCCTTGCAATGGGCAGACGAAGGAGCCGTAAAACTTTTAGAAAAAATGGCCGAAAGGATAAGGAATAAGCCGGTTTTGATTCTAGGCACATACCGGGATAATGAAGTAAAAGAAGGAGACGGGTTAGACGAATTGTTGAAGAGTTCAGGTGAAAGGACCTTGCCGGTAGAAGAGATAGCTCTTAAGAATTTTGATTTACCGAAATTGAATTATTTCGTTAGCAAGCTTTTGCTGGAAGAAGAGAACAGGATGTATGATTTAAGCCGATATATCCACGGAAAAAGCAAGGGCAACCCGTTTTTTAGCATAGAAATCTTGAGACAGCTGGTTGAAGAAAAAGCTTTGGCGAATAAAGGCGGAAAATGGTCTATGGATCTTAAAAAACTCGCAATGATTGCAGTTCCCAAGACAGTCGTGGAAGTTTTGCTTAAAAGGATAGAGCTTATAAGCGAAGACCAAATAGATTTATTATCAACGGCCGCTGTAATGGGTCGGAAATTTAAGATGGAACTTTTGTATACGCTTATGGAAAAACCAATGGAAGAAATAATAACATTGGTGGACGAAGCGGTAGAATTGCAACTTCTGGAGAAGAGTACCTGGCGCGGAGAGATACTGTTTGTACATGACAGGATAAAAGACGCTTTTTATAAGGAAATAGGAGAAAGAAGAAAAAAAGAACTGCATTTAAAAGTAGCGAAAGTTTTGGAGAAATTACACAAAGGCGAGACTGAAGAGATTTTATTTGATTTGACACATCATTATGTTGAAGCTGGTAATAAAGAAAAAATGCTGGAGTATTGTTTGCCGGCCGCTGAAAGAGCAAAAGAGGACTATGCTAATGAAGAAGCGGTAAAATATTATCATATCGTATTGCAAATTTTAGAAGAGAAAAAATTGACAGGTCAGTGGAAATGGATAAAAGCAAAAGAGGGGGTAGCGGAAGTTTACTTAATTATCGGAAAAAATGATGCGGCTATTCATATCTGTAAAGAAATATTGCCGCTTAAAACAAACCCTTTGGAAAAGAACGCTATTTATCGGAAAATTGGCGAAGCTTATTGGAAGAAAGGTGATTGGCAGAATTGCGAAAAAAATATTACAGCAGGATTTTCATATTTAGATGAAAAAATTCCCGATACTAAATCTAGGTTGATAGGTTTTTTAGTAAAGGAATTGGTTATCCATATTATGCATTGTGTTTTTCCCGTGTTTTTTGTTTCGAAAAAAGACAAAATTGTACAGGAAAAATATATAGAAATACTTAAAGGGTATATAGCTTTGGGCTGGACATATGTTTTCAGCGATGTAACACGGCTTTTATGGCTGGTTTTAAGGGCTCTTAACCTGAGTGAAGCAAAGCTTTTTAAATCATCGCTTTTGCAAAGAAGTATCAGCTTTTATTCTGCGGCTTGTTCGACTATTCCGTTTTTTAAGCGTGCCATGTGTTATCAGGAAAAAGCTTTGGCTCTTGCCAAAGAAATTAAATATGAAAGAGGCATTGGGCAGTCGTTGAGATTTATCGGGTATTTGTCCCAATGGACAGGGGAATATCAAAAAAGTTGCAGGTATTTGCGGGAAAGCATGGATATATTTAAAAAGATTGGAGATATGTGGGAATTGAGTTTAGTAGTGCAGGGGTTGGGGCATAATTATTTTTTTAACGGTTTGCACGATAAAGCATTGCTTGTTTTTTTGGAATTTTTTAGAGAAGTCTATAAAACAAACGATAATTACGGTATAAGCGACGCGCAAGGTTGGTTATGTCTTATTTATGTAGAAAAAGGGGAAATACAGAAGGCGCGGGAATATGGAAGAAAAGCACTTGAACTAAGTCGCGTGGAAAAAATTTGGTTTATTCACTGTTTTTCTGCCATTAATTTGGGATACGCGGAATATATGGCAGGGAATTATGAAGAAGCAATAGAATTATTGGAAAAAGGCAGAAAGTTAAACAAGGAAAACAATTTTCTTAAAAACTACACAACGTATCTTTACGTTTACTTAGCGGAGGCATACATAGCGCAGTATAAAAACTGTGCCAGTCAGGACGAAAAGAATCTATTAAAAAAAATCAGAATAGCCGTTGAAACTGCGTTACGAAAAACCTCTAAATGGATAAATCATTATGGCGGCGCATTAAGGGCGGCAGGAGAATATTATGCTTTGCTTGAAAAAAATCGGGAGGCAGAAAACTATTTTCTAAAAAGCATTGCGCATACAAGCCGTATAGGCCGTAGATTTGAAGAAGCAAGAACTATGTATGAGTACGGCATATTTTTGAAAAATATTGGACGGGAAAGCGAGTCAAGAACAAGGGTTCGGGAGGCTTACGATATATTTAGAGAGATTGGGGCAAAACTCTATGAAAATAGAGCGCAGGAATTTTTAGGCACAAAGGAAGAATCGGGAGTAGAAGAAGATCAAGTGTTAACACAACAAGAAAAACTGGAAACTGAGAGAAAAATGATAGCGGTATTGGATACAAGCCGGTACATTAGCTCTGTGTTGGATATGGACGAGCTTTTAGAGAAAATAATGGAGAAAACAATT
>JAHIZQ010000051.1 GCA_018814505.1 Candidatus Omnitrophota bacterium | reverse complement strand
GGTTCCCAATCTCCCTATCAAGTTGGAATGATTTAAAAAAGTCAATATTTTTAAATTTTTCAAAAACGCCATTTTTTTTAGCATACGCGAAAAAATCGACAACCCCGGTTTTTCCGTCTTCAAATGTAAGCTTGATTTTGTAATCTTTTATGTATTCCGCTGATATTATATCTAGAATCATCGTGAACTCCTTTATTTTAAAGGCTCTATTTTTTGAGGAGGAAGATTTTTAGCCGCAAGTTCCCAATCTTTTAATAAATCTGCTTTATGCAATGATGCCCACTCTATAATTAACCCTAACGCCCTTGGAGTAAAGTTTCCCTCCAGAATCCGCAGTGAATTAATATCTATTACAATTTTATATTCACCATAACGGGCATGGAAGTGCGGAGGATTATGGTCATCATAAAACATAGATACAATAATTCCATAAAATCTGGATATTTCAGGCATATTTTCTCCTCTAATTATGTTAAATTATACCATAAATTATTTAAAAGTTGTTATTTTTTGTTCTAACGGCAAAATCAGCGGCCCCGAAGGTTCGGGGTCCGCTGGATTGGTTTGTTATACCCGAATTTCATTCAATTCTATATTATCAATATTGTTAGGATTTTCAATATCTCTATCCCATGTCGCGGGGTTGGTACGAATGTATTCACGGATGTTATTTAATGATTTTTCGTCTCTGATGATGTGTTCGTGAAAAGAACGCTGCCAGATTTTTTTATTAAATCGTGGCCAACCGTTATTTTTTACCCCATCAATATATTTTTTTGTTGATAATGTTTTTATACGATGAATTATATCGGATAATGATAAATATGTAGGGACAGGCCCCTGTGCCTGTCCGTTATTTGTTAATTTATTATTTTGAATAATAATGATTGCGTGTATATGGTTGGGCATAATAATGTGGGTGTCTAACGATAATCCATGGTAAAAATTCGGTATTTCTATCAAGGTTTGTTCTACCATTTTTCCCGCGCCATTTAATACCATTTCATCGTTTATGACAGCTCCAAACAGTTTCAATTTATTTTCGCAACACGCGGTGATGAAATAATAATTTGATTGGGAATAATCGTATTCTTTTAATCGAATATTTGATTTTCTGGTTATTATTTTTGGCATTGTGTGTTTTGTTTCGGACAGGCACAGGGGCCTGTCCCTACATATTTTGATTATTTTTTAAATTTTATTTAATTTCTGCATAACGTTTGAGTTCACCTGCATTTTGGAGCGGAGCGGAAAAATGTCAGGTGGATTGTTTTGTTATGCATTTTTTATTATATCCTTAACGGTTTAGGTATGCTTTATGAGTCATTGTTACCTGCTGGCATTCCTTTTTTTTAATTAATTCAGTTTGTATTCGTTTATCCTTGATTAATATTCTAAAATACAGACATTTCCCATTTACTGATAAATCTTTTTCATCATTCCCTTTTCTGAATTTAATTATTTCAAATTGGTCGGGATTGAATTTATGTAAAAATGTTATTGGCACACCCATACTCCCCTTGAAGTCTAATGGAATGTCTTGTGTTTTATTTATATTAATTCCATCATAATTGTCATATTTTGGATATTCAGCTTCGTTTTCAAAATATCTTTTTGTGAGAGCAATATCTTCGTATCGTTTTGATGTATCTAAATTTGTTAACCATAAACAATTATTTGGAGAAACTATTCTATTTCCAGAATTATCAATACGAGCCTCTGTTCCATAAAGTTCATAGTGTTCGGGAACAATGAAACCAGAAATACCTCTACCAAGATTTATTCCTAACCACGCTTTGTTTTCTTTAATTAGTTTGAAAATTTCTTTATAGGTTATTGCATTAATATTGCCAATTATCAAAAACTTTTTATCGTATTTAACTAATTGAGCCACATACTCCCTGAATAATGAAAATGGAGGATTAGTAACAACAATATCGGACTGCTTTAATAGTTCAGTGCTTTCTGCACTACGAAAATCCCCATCCCCTTTAAAGTAAACAATGTCAGTTGAACTTGGTTTGTATTTTTCGCCCTCTGTACCTGTATATTCAAAGAAAAAACCATTTTCAGTTTCTTCAGTATTAAACAAATCATTCTTTTGTTCTTGATAGCAAGCCGCAATCAATTTTTTTAACCCTAATTCCTTGAAGTTAGATGAAAAATATTTGAAAAAGTTACTAATGCGAGCATCATCACAGTTACAAAAAATCACTTTAT
>JAHIZQ010000050.1 GCA_018814505.1 Candidatus Omnitrophota bacterium | reverse complement strand
TGTTTGATAAACCGAATAAGTTAATAGAGATGATTGAGGCCATTGTAAGTGGCACAGAAAGTCCTGTAAAAGATATACCGGAATCGCTTTTACGGGAATTTGACGCTTTTAGTGATGACGATGGTATTGATCGTATTAGGGAAGTGTTGGTCGGGGAGTAATAAGAAATCCCCCTAACCTCGCCTTTCTCCAAAGGGGGAAGTTACTTTTTTCTTATAGGGAAAAGTAAAAAAAGCTAAAAACGTAGGGGTGATTGAAAGCGTGGGATGTGCGCGTAGTGCAAATAATAACGAATGGTAAGAATAATGTTCCCCTCTTTGAAAAAAAGGTAGGGGTTAGAAGTTTTCCCCCCTTTGAAAAAGGGGGTTAGGGGGATTTGAAAAATTATGAATAAGAACAACAAACCAAAAATAAGCACGCTTTTATATTTTGTTAAGCCGTATCCAAAGTATATTGCGGGGATGTTTCTCTTAATAATGGCATCTGCCGTTTTTGAGGGCGCGAATGTTGCAGTTTTGTTTGGTCTTTTAACGGCAGTTTTAACGCCTGCCTCTGCCTCGGTGGACGCAACCGCGTTGCCGGGTGTGTTTTATCGCGTAATTGACATGATTCCTATCGGAAACAAAATAATCGCGGTGTCCTGTTTAATGATTCTTATTACGATAATAAAGAACGCGTTAGTATTTTTGCGTCAGATATTTACGTATAAGGCCGGGTACAGAATTTGGTATGACGTCCAGAAAAAAATGTTTGAAAAATACATAAACGCGGATTATCAGTATTTTTTGGATCATAAGCAGGGTGAAATGATTTTTCGTGCGTATTCAGCGCCTTCTACTATGGGAGGGGTGCTTCAGTATGCTGGCGAAGCCTTTGCGCTTGTGGCTCAGTTAGTTGCGGTAGGTGTCATACTTGTGTCGATATCGGTGCAAACATCACTGGTAGTTTTTTTATTCGGCGGGGTGTTTTATATGTCCACTAACTTTATAGCGAAAAAGATTTCTTATAACCTAGGTAGAAAAAGAACTGAAGCTTGTGAAACGCAAAACATGCTTTTAGCGGAACTTATCGGCGGAATAAAACAGATAAAAGTTTTTTTATCGGAAAAAAGATGGTCGCGTGAATATGTGAAAGCCATGAAAGATTATTTTCACTTAGCGATGAAAGATCGCGTTTGGCATGAAGTTCCTCTTAATACTGTAGAAATTTTTGCTATTGTTATGCTTTGCGGAATGATAGTAGTGTTTAAAAGTTTAAACCCCGGTGCTTTTTTAGGGCAATTGTCTCTATTGGGCACGTTCGCGTACGCGTTTTACAGATTTATGCCGTCTTTAAAAAAAATAGGGAGTTTAAGAATCGGTATTTTGGGAAATCTGCCTATAGTGGAAGTTTTGCACGCCGTAGTTTCGGAAGAAACTAGGAAAATACAGGACGGTGCTCGTGAAATAGATAGTTTTAAAGATAAGGTTGTGTTTGAAAATGTAAATTTCACGTATCCGAACAGAATAAAGACTATCGAAAATATGAATTTTGAAATCGAAAAAGGGAAAGTTACCGCGATTGTCGGTGGGAGCGGCGCAGGGAAGTCGACCATAATAAATTTACTTTTGCGTATTTTTCAACTTGATAACGGTGCGATTAAAATAGATGGAATTAATCTGGATGAAATAAAATTAAGTTCATGGCTTAAGAATGTGGGATACGTGAGCCAGGAGACGTTTATTTTTAACGATACAATTGAAAATAACATTGTTTTTGGCCGGCCGTTTGATGCGGGCAGGGTTCGTGAAGTTGCCCGGCTTTCAAACGCTCATGAGTTTATTGAAACTCAGCCAAATAGGTATGAGACTGTTGTGGGAGAACGGGGGTTAAAACTTTCAGGCGGACAGAGACAGCGTCTGGCTATAGCAAGAGCCATATACGGTAATCCGCAAATTTTGATATTGGATGAAGCAACAAGCGCTTTGGACAATGTGTCTGAAGCAAAGGTGAGAGAAGCCATAAAGAGAGTATCGAGCGGACATACGGTTATTTTAATAGCGCATCGTCTTTCAACGGTTCTCCATGCGGATAAGATTTTAGTTTTAGATCATGGCAAAGTGGTTGGTCAGGGCAAACATGAAGAGCTGAAAAAAGGAAATGAAATTTACGCGCGGCTTTATGGAAAGGAAGAGTCAGTCGTAGAACCGGTGATTGGGTAAAGGAAGAAAAGAAAATCCCCCTAACCCCCTTTTTCAAAGGGGGGATTGATTTTTAAGGGGCGGGGTAAGAATAGAGTTTTTTCTTTGTGAAAAGCGGTAGAATTGGAAAGTTTCCCCCCTTTGAAAAAAGGAGATTGATTTTTAAGGGGCGGGGTAAGAATAGAGTTTTTTTTATGAAAAGCGGTAGGATTGGAAAGTTTCCCC
>JAHIZQ010000049.1 GCA_018814505.1 Candidatus Omnitrophota bacterium | reverse complement strand
TCTGGGGCTAATGATGTTATCTGTACGGTAGTGCTTGCCGAACCGCCGACACCATCCGTCATTTCATCAACCCCTATATCGTGCGATTCGTATTGAGGTATTCTATCTCTTAAACTTCCTGTTGGAAAAGTTAAAAGCGGAGTATCAGTCGCGGTTTCTATTGTAGTAGGCTGAGGATAAGGAATCGGAAGCGCCGGGTCGCCAAGCAAAGTATATTGGTAAATCGTTTTCTGGTTAGCCCAAAACGAAAGTTGCCCGTCGGTATCCCCATTACTGGTTATAAAACCAATAAGAGGTCCATTTACGATTTTACCGCTGGAAGATTGCGAGCCCATAAACATATCGCCGATAAATTTTGGAGCATCATGAAAAGCCTTAACCGTATAACTCAATAACTCGTCAAAATTGTAGAGACGCTCCTGAGAAAGCACGCCATTACTAAATGAAGGCGTAATACCCGAATATACTAAGTCGGTTGAGCCGATAAACGCAATTGCTCCGCCGTCGGACTGCACTGCTGCGGCTCCGAAAGCAGGTGAAGCCATATCAAATAATGCGGCTCCGAAATAATAATTCCCAGATACTCCGCTTGCGTTACTGACTATAATGGGCAGACGAGTCTTCGGGGCATAACCAAGGACAGTGTCTGAAGTTATAGAGTCATCATCAAAAGTTAGTCTGTCATCATAGTCTGCTTCTCCTAAGTGAACTATCAGACCGCAATCTTCGCTACCGTCAATATAAGGCAAAAAAGAAGTCGTATCAAAATTGTGAGTGGTATCTGCGGAGTTGTCTTTATTCGTATGCCGCAGTTTTATAAGTTCATTACCTTCAAAAGAACCTTCATTTGTAATTTGAGCAAGAACAAACTCATCCCAGAAACTGAATAGGTGCGGAAACGAATCCCCTCCCGCTGTAACGACTTTTCTGAACCAGCCATTCCACGTGGTAGACGGATAGGGACTTGCAGTAATTTCAATCATATAGTCCCTGCTTTTCTCATATGCCTTCTGCGCCGCGCCTATTAAATTGCGGATTTCAAATCCATCGCCGTCATCCAATCCATCTTCCGTTTCTCCTTCTACTCCATCATCCTCCGGAGTTCCCAGTACCCTAAGGCAGGTCTCTGTATTGTCCAAAATTAAGTAACTGGCGTCGATAGGAGCGTCTTCATCATCAGTAGCAGGATTGCCTTCAGAGATTATTACCAACTCATATGCAGGTGTATCAGTCCCATCGCCTCGCCATTGTTCAGGAATCCATGCCATTGCTTCGCGTGAACCGCCAGCGGCTCTTTGACTATCACATACATCGCATTCATCCAAGACACCCCATTGGTTATAAATATCTTCTTCATCTATAGTATTAAGTTCGGTAACAATTCCGGTATCCAGAAAGTCATCATCGTAAATAGGTATTCTTCCGACTCTCAAATTCGGTATCCATAAGTCCTGCCATAAAGGCGTATCTTGATTGGGAGCTTCGTAATCAGGCGATGCATAGAAAAAATCGGTTGGAAACCAAGTATTATCCGCATCGGGGCTTTGGTCATATTCTCTGTCGTCCATATATACATACCAACTTTCTGGGACACCGTTTAGAGTTACAGCACCTGGTCCCAGAGCGCCTGTCTCGCCCAACAAAAGCAGATAGTCAAACTTGGCATCGGCCGGAGATAGCCCTCTATTGCCGGCTTTATCATAAAGTCTATTCAAAGCATAATCTCTACTATTACCCCATGCGCCTGTATTATTAAGTTCGGTCTGAAAAAGAAGGGCTCCTCTTAAAAATTTAATAACTTTGGGGGAGAGTTCATTCTCGTAATCTATTCCTGTTCTATCTTCGGTAAGAGTAGGACAAGGCGGGTTTCCGGCGGCAGGTGGTTGGTCTGTTCCACCATAACTACCTGCTATTTCTTCGACTAAAACATAACAGCCACGTAAACGCGCATCTGCTGGAAAAATGTCTGAATCGTGCAGGTCAAGAAACTGTTGGGCTATTCGTTCGTATTTTACTGGGGTGATAATCAAAATCTGATGGTTAAGGGCTTTAACGATAGTGGAAAAAGAAAGTAAAATAAGCAGACTTAAAAAAATTTTTATCAACAGGAATCGGTCTTTTCTCATTATTTGTTCGCTCCGCTTAATTCGGTATAGTTGATTGTTATTTCAGCATTGGTAACAAGCATAGCCCTTTGGGAATCAGGAATATACTGCAAAGGGAAAAAATTGATAAATACATAGCGGTTATTGTTGTCTTTACCGGTATAGTAGGAAACTAAATTACCCGGGAAAAAGGAATCGGAATTACAGGTTTTGCATTTAATATAACTCTTCGGGGATTCAGAGAAACTAACACCCTCTCGTATTTTGACCGAACCCTCTTGTACTCCATTTGTTTGTTTTTGATTTTTCGTTCGCCGCGCAACAGGCATAGGAGCGGAAACAATGTCCAACTTATTGAAAATCGGCCTATAAGCAACCTCACTGACGCTTACTCCCGAAACTTCACTGTTTAAGGGTAAAGTGACAATAAAGGATTTGAAAGGAAGTTGCGGCTCGCCGGGATTGCCGTAAGGTTTTAAGCCCTCTATTTTCACATAGTCCTTGCTTCTTACGGTATTAAGCGATGTTTGTGACAAATCCAAAGTAAAATGCAATATTTTCTGCTG
>JAHIZQ010000048.1 GCA_018814505.1 Candidatus Omnitrophota bacterium | reverse complement strand
ATAACCAGCTTCATACCCATCAGAATACGCCGTTCGCGGACTTATAGAATCCACACTGTTTACATCATTAACTTTTTCCCCGCTTAGGGAATCAAGAAGAGCACCTCCGATAATGCTTACCCCCGCACCTGCAAGCGCGCCTTTCCAGACATTCCCGCCCTTAGCCCCGGAAGCGGCTCCGCCGATTGCTCCGGCACCGGCGCCTAAAAGCCCTTCCTTCAAAAGATCCGATGAAGACTTCCCCGCAGAAAAAGCGGCTCCCGACGTGAAAACAAATATTCCAAAAACCAAAATAAAACAGATTAATAACCATGTTTTCATATTTTGCCTCCCAAGTTTAGGATTAACACCCAACACTTGAATATAATAGCATACACTGGCTATAATTCAAAATGTAAAACGCTCTACACGTCTCCCACACCATGTACATAATGTACCGGACAGGCACAGGGGCCTGTCCCTACATCAACTAACCAGCTAACAAAAATCCTTGCCTTGTCCCGCGGCGCGCGAACTCTGTTTCTATTTCCTGTATTACTCTCTGCTTATTATTTATCCATTCAGGCGCTATAAGGTATTCTTTTTTCGCAGTCGATACAAGCCTCAAAATAACACATTCCGCATTTAAATATTCTAAAAACGTGCAAACTGTTTTAACATATTCGTCCTGTGAAAACAATTCAACCAATCCCTTATGATACAAATCTGCCAATATCGTATTTTTCAAAACGTGCAAAACGTGTATTTTAACCCCTGAAACGGGCAAGCGCGATATTGTTTGAGCCGTCATCATCATATCTTCAAAAGTTTCATTCGGAAGCCCTAAAATAATATGCGCGCAGACTTTTATACCCCGCGCGTGCGCAGACTTTATAGCTGACACCGTCTGCTCAAAAGTATGACCACGGTTTATTTTATTAAGCGTTTTATTGTGAACCGTTTGCGCGCCATATTCGAGCCAAACTTCATATTTATCCGTATACTCCGCTATTAAGTCAAGTTTTTCCGCGGAAACACAATCCGGCCTTGTAGAAATTGAAAGCCCGATGATTTCCTGATAATCCTTTATAGTATCATAGCTAGTTTTTAATTCTTCAAGGCTAGCATTTGTCCCGGCAGAATTTTGAAAGTACGCGATAAACTTTTGATTGCCATATTTTTTTTAGTTTCCGTAATCATTTTTTCTATCTGGCCTTTTAAACTCAATGTCTTTTCCGGAAAAACGCTAAAACCGGATTCATTACAAAAAATACATCCATCAGCGCTTAATGAACCGTCTTTATTAGGACAACTAAACCCGGCGTTTAAACTTATCCGCCGAACCTTTGTTCCAAACTGTTTCTTTAGGTATTGATTAAACGTATTGTAATGCATAATAGGTAATGACAAATGACAAAAAAGTTTATAAAATGAAAAATTTAATTTTTAACAATTAGGCAAACCAGAATAACTACTCTTCTCAAAATATAGCGCCTGTTAAAACGTTTACTTGAACCGCAATTTCACCATAAGAATTGATATTGCCGCGGGCGTAACTCCGGATACTCTCGAAGCCTGCCCTAAAGAAATAGGTTTAAGTTCTGAGAGCTTTTCTTTTATTTCATTTGATAGTCCGGAAATATTAGCATAACTAAAACCTTCCGGAATACGTATTTTTTCCAAATCTTTAAATTTCTCAATTCTTCCTAGTTCTCTTTTTATATATCCGGAATACTTAATATCAACTTCTAATCCAACCTTTTCATAATACGATAATCCTGACTGCCTACCTTCAATTTTCATTATATCTTCATACAGGATACCGGCTCTTTTCAAAAGTTCTAATAGTGACATTTTCCGGGACAAGGGAGCTTCTTTTTTATTTTGCAGAACAGAATCAATATCATTTCCGGGTGAAACCATAATTTTGCTTAACCGCGATTTTTCCGATGCGATATTGTCCTGCTTTTGTTTAACATGTTCGGGGCTTTCTTTCCTCACAAGCCCGATAGAACAACCTATACGGCTAAGCCTTTCATCCGCGT
>JAHIZQ010000047.1 GCA_018814505.1 Candidatus Omnitrophota bacterium | reverse complement strand
TTTAGATTTAGAAATCGTTCCTTTTTCAACTACTTCAATGGCAGGTTTATATTTTCCCTTTTTCCCTTTTTTGGCATATACAGGTTTTTTAAAAATATCTTCATTGTTCTTGTCAAAAATTTCGCGGATTTCATGTTTAACACTTTTTACGGGCTTTACCTGCGTTATTTTTTCAATGCCATCCTTAGCGGTTTTGGGGTTCGACCGGCTCTTTAATTCTTTTCTTTCCGTTTTTTGAGGCGCCCTAGAAACAATTTCCGGCATTCTCAATGATTTTATTTTTTGATTCGGTTCGTCTGCTTTTTCGGAAGTAGATATTTTTGTTTTCGTTTTTGTTTCTTTAACTTTCGTTTCTCCAACAGGCTTAACAGGGCTAACAGGTTCAATAGGTTTAACTTCTTGTTTCTTTTTTTCTTTGACGGGAATCTTTTTTTCCTTGGGAGGTTTCTTTTTTTTGGCCGAAATTGACCCGCCCAGTTTAATCCGAATAAGCCCAGCTATTTTATCTGTTACTTTACTGTTCCCATCTTCAACGTCCACATAAAGTTTACGTAGCTGTTCTAAAACTTCGTCGCTAGCAACCTCGAGCTCTTTAGCTAAATCTCTCACTTTTATTGACATTCAACACCTTCTTTGTAAGCACGGAAACCCGCATTTTTATATTTTCATTTTTGCTCCATATCACTTTCATCCGCCGCCTGTTCAGGCAAAGGCACTTCATCAGGCTGAGTCTCGTCAGTATTAAATAATTCTTTCGGATCTGACTCTTCTTTGTTTCCCTCTGAAACCTCATCACCGGAGGATCTGAAAAACTTTTTTGCTTTTTCTTCATCTGACTCTTCGGCGGTTTCTATTGCCTTCTTTTGTTCGGATTTTGTTTTTACCGCTGACAAACACAGACTAATTATTTTTTCCGCCGATTTCACGCCTATCCCTTTCAGATTCGACAATTCCTCAACCGAAGCTTTTGACACCTTACCGGCAGTATCATATCCGGCTTCTATCAGCACCTCTTTTGTTTTATCTCCAAGCCCTTTTATGTCGGATAAAGCTACATCTTGTATTTCATCAACTGCTTCCGCGACAAGTTCCCATCCTAAAAGTTTAGACGCAAGCCTAATGTTTCTCCCCTTCTTTCCTATCAAAAGCGCTAATTGATCTTTGGGAACAGTCAATGTGATAGTACTCTTTTTCCTATCAATAACCATCTTGGTCACTTCGGCTGGATTTACTGCCGCAGGTAAATACTCGCGAATATCATCATTCCACTTTACAATATCAATCCTTTCCCCATGCAGTTCCTTAACAATATCACGAACCCTTGATCCCCTCATGCCAACGCATGCGCCAACCGGATCAATTTTTTCATCTTTAGAACAAACGGCAATTTTAGTTCTTTCTCCAGCTTCCCTGGCTATTGATTTAATCTCAACAATGCCCTGAGATATTTCAGGAACTTCCAGTTCAAAAAGCTTTTTTACAAAACCCGCATCCGCGCGCGAAAGTATAATCTCAGGAGCTCCGCTTCCTCTTTCAACTTTAAGAAGATACGCCCTAATCATTTCACCCTGGCGGAATTTCTCTCGTGGAATTTGTTCCGTTTTAGGAACAACCGCTTCAGCATCATCAACTTCAACGATAATGTTCCCTTTTTCAAACCTGTGTACTGATCCACTTATGATTGTTCCAACTTTTTTAACATATTTGTCAGACACTACGTCTCTTTCCGCTTCACGTATCTTTTGGATTATTACCTGTTTGGCAGTTTGAGCCGCGATTCTCCCAAATCTCTGGCTTTGAATCTCTATCCCTTCTGAAAAAATATTTATTTCTCCAGATTCTTTATTTATCTTTACCATGATATCTTCCTTGGAAATACTCGGATCATCAATCACTTTTTTCGCGGCGCTTACTAAAGCGCTTTCAATTGCTTCAAATAAAATTTCTTTATCAATCCCTTTTTCTCGCTCAATCCTTTCCAATGCTGTTAATAATTCCATGTTCATATTTTTCTCCCATTAGTTATTCTAGCGAACGTGCGAATCCGCCGTTTTTTTATATTTTAGGTTTTAATTTTGTTTTATTCACGTTTTCTTCGCGTATACAAATCTCGTTTCCACCTATTTCCACGATTATGTCTCCATCATCATTTTTTTTCACTAACGTCCCCTCAATTACGTTTTTGCCATCTACCGGTTCACGCAACCGAATCTCGACACGTTTGCCCCTGCCCCACAAAAAAGCGCTATCTGACTTAAGCTCCCGGTCAATACCGGGAGAACACACATCAATAGTGTACGACCGTGAAAAAATATTGTTTTTATCTGCCCAAGAAATAATTTTTTTATTAAAATTACCGCATTCCTCAATCGTAATACCGTTTTTTTTATCAAGAACAATTTCCATAAAAAAATTACGGCTACCTTTAATTTCGATATCCACTACGTCATACCCCTCTTTAAGTGCTTTCTGGAGGATGAATTCTAATAGTTTTTCGGGTGTTTTTTTATTGTACATATTTTTAAATCGTATTGTGTTCCGTTAGACCGCATTAATATTGCGTTCTACGGCAGACATAACTACTATTACCTGGTGAGAAAAAAATAAGTGGGCACCTGGCCCACTT
>JAHIZQ010000046.1 GCA_018814505.1 Candidatus Omnitrophota bacterium | reverse complement strand
TGCCGTATGAAAAATCGAACCTTTTTCTTCTAACGATTTGTGCAATTCTGCGGTATTAGTAAAATTACCATTATGAGCAATAGCAATACGGTTTTTTTTATGAGTAATCATAAAAGGCTGAACATTTTTTACGTTACTCTTACCGGTAGTCGAATAACGAACATGCCCAACAGCTATATCGCCCTTCAGAGAATTGATTTCGCTTTCACTGAAAACATCGTCTACCAACCCCATGCCCATGTGAGCATGCATTTTATTGCCATCATAAGAAACTATTCCAGCGCTTTCTTCTCCCCTATGCTGTAAAGCATAAAGCCCCATATACGCAAGCTTAGCAACTTCTTTATGCCCGATTATGCCCACCACTCCGCACATATCACTCCCGCTCCTGAATTTTGTTTGTCCTATAAATAAAAAGCTTTTTATTTATTGATATAATCCTGTATAGCTTTAACTGACATCTTCTTGTTAAGCATTGCTTCAATCCCATTAACCGCCGCCTGAGCGCCCTGCATTGTCGTTATACATGGAACTCCATGCGTGACTGCCAAACTCCTAATGGATTTCATATCCGATTGGCCACTTCTTCCAGACGGCGTATTGATAATAAGAGCTATATCTCCCCTTACAATGAATTCTAAGAGCCGGGCATCTCCCTCGGCAAATTTGCCGACCACATCTGCTTTAATGCCGTTGGAATTCAGCGCTTTAAATGTCCCTTTCGTAGATATGATATTAAATCCCATATCATAAAGTTTTTTTGCAACGAAAACTATTTCTCTCTTATCATCATTTTTAACGCTAATAAATACGTTCCCCTTATTCGGGAGATTTTGCCCTGCGGCTATTTGTGCTTTGTAAAAAGCAATACCAAAAGATTTATCGATCCCCATTACTTCACCTGTTGATTTCATTTCAGGTCCCAAAACAATATCCACGCCTGAAAACCTGGAAAACGGTAAAACAGATTCTTTTACTGACACATGATCCAGTTTTTTTTCAGCGGTAAGATTGAATCCCAAAAGTTTTTCACCAACCATTATTTTAGCCGCTATTTTTGCCAGCGGCACACCTGTAGCTTTCGACACAAAAGGAACTGTTCTAGACGCTCTCGGATTAACTTCCAAAACGTAAACAATGTCACTTTTTACAGCAAATTGTATATTAAGAAGTCCTTTAACATTTAATTCCTTGGCTAATAAAACAGTCTGATCCTTAATAGCATCGATAATATCGTCTCCTAAAGTATGCGGCGGCAAAACACAAGCTGAGTCTCCGGAATGAACTCCTGCTTCTTCAATATGTTCCATAATCCCGCCAATAAAAACATCTTCGCCGTCACTCACGGCATCAACATCTACCTCAATCGCGTCTTCTAAAAACTTATCGATTAAAACTGGATGTTCCCCAGAAATATCTTTGGCTTCATCCATAAATTCATCTAAAGAAACGTCCTCATAAACAATCTTCATCGCCCTTCCACCTAATACATATGACGGCCTCACCAAAACCGGATACCCAATTTTTTGTGCGATTTGTTTTGCGGATTCTTTTGACAAAGCGGAACCATTCCTGGGCTGATTAATATGTAATTTTTTTAACAGTTTAGCAAATTTATCCCTGTTTTCTGCCCTGTCAATAGATTCAACGGAAGTACCAATTATTGGAACATTCGCGTCTTTCAGTTTTTTGGCTAAATTAAGTGGTGTTTGCCCTCCAAACTGAACTATTACGCCTTGGGGCTTCTCCCTATCAATAATATTCATGACATCTTCAAAAGTAAGTGGTTCAAAATAAAGCTTGTCGGACGTATCATAATCCGTTGATACCGTTTCAGGATTTGAATTAACCATAATAGTTTCAAACCCCAAATCTCTAAGGGCAAAAGCGGCATGAGAACAACAATAATCAAATTCTATACCCTGGCCAATTCTATTCGGCCCACCTCCAAGAATCATGATCTTTTTTTTGTCCGATACCCGAGTTTCATCCTCATCTTCATATGTGGAATAATAATATGGCGTATACGCCATAAACTCCGCGGCGCAGGTATCAACTAATTTAAAAACAGCTTCCAACCCGTTCTCTTTCCTTATTCCCCTTATTTCTGCTTCGGTAATACCGATTAACTCTCCTATTTGAACATCACTAAACCCAAACTGCTTTGCTTCTCTCAAAATATCCATCAAATTCGGGTTTTTCTTAATTTGGTTTATATCCCCAGAAAATGTATTTTTTATTTCATCTTCTAGTTCAACAATCTGTTTAATGTTGTCGATAAACCATGGATCAATATACGTAATATTCGAAATTGCTTCAACACTCATGCCTTTTTGCAAAGCGTATTTAATATAAAATATTCTTGAAGCGTTCGGTTCCTCTAACCTGTTTTTAATTTTCTCATCAAGGATTTGATTGTACTTCTGTTTATTGTCTAAACCTTTATGTCCTATTTCAAGGCCGCGCAACCCTTTCTGCAACGCTTCTTTAAATGTCCTACCGATTGCCATGGTTTCACCGACTGACTTCATGGAAATACCTAAAACATCTTGTGCTTCGGGAAATTTTTCAAAAGTAAACCGTGGAATCTTTACAACACAATAATCTATCGTAGGTTCGAAAGACGCCGGCGTTTTTTGGGTAATATCATTACTAATTTCGTCAAGCGTATATCCAACGGCCAATTTCGCGGCAATTTTTGCTATGGGAAACCCCGTTGCTTTACTCGCAAGAGCCGAACTTCGTGATACACGAGGATTCATTTCAATGACAACCATACGTCCATTTTTAGGATTGACGGCAAATTGAATATTCGATCCGCCTGTTTCAACTCCTATTTCTCTTATGATTGAGATGGCGGCCGACCGCATTCCTTGATATTCTTTATCAGTTAAGGTCTGGATAGGCGCTACAGTAATTGAATCTCCGGTATGAACTCCCATCGGATCTAAATTTTCAATCCCACAGATAACTACTACATTGTCGTTTTTATCCCGCATTAGTTCCAATTCATATTCTTTCCACCCGATCACTGATTCTTCAATAAGAATCTCACTTATCCTGCTGTTCTTCAGACCTAACTCGGCTATACGTTCAAACTCATTTTGAGTATTCGCGACTCCTCCGCCCGTACCGCCTAGAGTAAAACTCGGCCTTATAATCACCGGAAGTTGTATCTCTTTAAGCGCTTCTTTTGCCTGTTCAATACTATGTGCCAATACGCTTTTAGGCAAATCAAGCCCAATTTTTTGTACTGCCTTCTTGAAACACTCTCTATTTTCGGCTTTTTTTATCGCGTCATAATCCGCGCCTATCATTACCACATTATACTTATCCAAAATTCCGGCTTCAATCGCAGACATCGCCGTATTCAACCCCGTTTGGCCGCCTAATGTGGGCAAAAGAGCTGATGGTCTTTCTTTCTCGATAATTTTTTCTAAAGCTTCAACCGTTATCGGCTCAATATACGTTTTATCCGCTATTTCAGGATCAGTCATTATCGTAGCCGGGTTTGAATTTATAAGAACGATTTCAAAGCCTTCCTCTCTGAGCGCTTTACATGCTTGTGTGCCTGAATAATCAAATTCACACGCCTGCCCTACAACAATCGGGCCAGAACCTATTATTAAAATTTTATGCAAGTCGTTTCTTTTAGGCATAATACAAATTCTCCACTCTATAAATTCCCCTTAATCAAATCAATAAATTCTTTAAACAAGTAAACCGCTTCATGCGGCCCGCTTGAAGCTTCAGGATGAAATTGTACGGAAAATACCGGAAATTTTTTATACTTAATTCCTTCTACCGTATTATCATTTAAATTAATATGCGTAACCTCTATCTCTTCTCTATTCAGCAAATCAGTCTTCACGCAAAAACCATGATTTTGAACTGTAATATAAACTTTGCCCGTTCTCAAATCCTTAACCGGATGATTTACTCCGTGATGTCCAAACTTAAGCTTATAAGTACTATTGCCTGTTGCTAATGCCAAAATCTGGTGCCCAAGACAAATTCCAAAAATAGGAACCTGCTTCATCAATGTTTTCACCGTATTCATTAAATAGGGAACTCCCTCAGGATCCCCCGGGCCATTAGAAACCAAAACCCCATGAGGCGCCATATCCATAATAGTTTCAGCGGAAGTGCCTGCCGGAACAACTTTCACCAAACAGTTATGTTTAACTAACTCCCTCAAAATATTTAATTTTACGCCGCAATCAATAACTACTACAGTATACTTGCCTGTGTCATTCCAATCATAAACATGTTCAGAGGTCACTTCCTTAACTAAATCCCTGCCGATCAAACCTGCAGAATTTATGGCTTTCTCTCGTAAACTTTCATCATTCAAATCTTCAGTTGAAATAACTGCTTTCATCGCGCCTTTTTCTCGCACATGTTTTGTTAAAGCTCGCGTATCTACACCTTCAATCCCCATTATGTTATTTTCCTGAAAATACTCCCGTAAGCTCTTTTGTGATCGCCAATTGCTGGCAATGCGACTTGCCTCGCGCACTACAAACCCTTCAAGAAAGACACGGTTTGATTCAACATCTTCCGCGTTTACTCCATAATTTCCAATAAGCGGATACGTCATAGTAACAATTTGGCCTTTATAAGAAGGATCCGTAAGAATCTCCTGATATCCCGACATCGCCGTATTAAAAACTACTTCTCCGCTATTTTCCCCACGCGCGCCAAAAGAAATACCCTTAAAACTGGTTCCATCTTCTAAAACTAATTTTGCTTTAACACACTGCTTCATCTGTTTTAATCCTTAAAATTCGTATCGCTATACAATCTTTTAGTTTCTTCAGCTTTATTAAGTTCAAATTCTTCACAATGGGAAACAAGCTCTTTTCGTGGAAAACTACAGTTTTGATTATTCGCACACGTGATACATAAATCTCTCTTTTCCATAATTAGCCCCCCCTTATTGTCTCCCAAGACACTTTTTTTATTACCTCGTTTTTTCAGATAAACATACCGGTATTTCCTAATTTACATCAAAGCTTTTCTTCGTTCCCGAGATTTTTCAGCAGACAAAACTTTAACTGCTAATTTCAAAAACTTATTAATCTTTGTTTTTTTCTCATTCATAAAAAATTCATCTAATTCCTGTATTGACTTTCCTGTCATAAAGTTATCTCCGGAATAATCCGCCATGTCATTTCTATAAAAATTGAATCCATTAATTTCTTCTGTCTTATGCATTAGCTCTCCCTCCTCTTTTACTTCTATTTTTTCATGTCATAAGCCAAAATAATAGCTTCAGAAATTTCCCTTATCGTCTTACGCCGTTCCATACTAAATCTTTGAAGTTTAAGATATGCTTCTTCCTCTGTAAGGTTTTGTTCCCGCATTAATATGCCTTTGGCACGTTCAGCTCTCTTCCGGGTTTCCATTTCCTCCTGAATAACCTTTGTCTTGACTATCAGTTCCGTATTTTCAATCGCAACAGCCGCCTGGTTTGCTATTGATCTCAAAATTTCCACCTCAGTTTCCGTGAACTCATATGGATCAGAAGTATAACAATTGAGAACACCAATCACCTTCCTTTTAACGAAAAGCGGCACGGACAGAAGTGAACACAGATTTTCTTTTTTAGCAATATCCAAATACTTATACTCTTTTTCTTTTTTAACATCTTTAATTATGATAGGTTTATTTTCTTTAGCAACTTTACCCGCTATGCCTTCTCCGACTTTTAAGGCGGGCTTTTTATTATATTCGGCGCTAACACTTTGCGTTGCGCGAATTACAAGTTCATTTGTTTTTTTATCAATTAACATTAATGAACATATTGTTGACCCCATAACCTGCGCCGTAACAGTTACAATCAGCCGAAGAATATCTTCAACATAAAAATCTGAAACTATCGCGTCACTTATTTTGGACAATGCTTTAATATGCTGTTCATATCTCATACAACGCCTCCATAAAAATATACGGACAAAAACACCCTTTTCTTCCTAATTTTGAAGAAGAATCGAACACCTTTGTCCTTTTCTTTGCACTGACTTTGTGCGTATTATGATTGTTGGTATATACATAGAAATAAAAACCTACACTCCTTGGTAACTAAAACTCTATCCTCCACCTAATACGCATATAATTTACCATATGGTCTTTGGCTTGAAGGAACTAATTTGATAAAACTGTCCTTCATAATTTTTTTAAATTCCAAAGAAAAATATTTACAATACTCTTGTAAATATTTTTTTAATAACTTTTTATCTTCATCATCTAAATTCAATTTCTTAATATTTTTACATAAGGAACAATTTTTTATATCACCGCGGATATATATACTGCCGCCATGCATACCAGTACCACAATAATTGCCGATAATATCTTGGCCTTTGCTTTTGTCTAGACCCAATACAACTATCAATCCACCGGCCATATATTCTCCTAAAAAATCGCCCGCATTACCACCAATTATTATTACCGGATATAAATCCCTATACGACTTCATATGTATGCCGACCCGGTATCCAACATTTCCTTTTACATAAATTTTACCACCCCTCATAGAATGCCCGGCAATGTCCCCCGTGTTACCATGCACAATAATTTCACCAGCATTCATCGTGTTACCTATCCCATCCTGCCCATTACTATTAACGATAATTTTCGGACCGTCCATAAAAGCTCCCAAATCATTTCCACAAACACCGTTAACAGTAATTTTTATGTTACCGGTTAACCCCGCTCCAAGATAACGCTGACCATTAATATTGTTAAGACAAATATTTTTTTCATTCTTTTTAATTTTCTGATGAATTAATTCGTTAAGCTCTTTATAACCCATACCTTTCGCGCTTATTATCATATTATTGCCACCTCCCCCGAAACAAGATACTTTCTGTATTCCTGAGGCAAACTAATTAACCCAAAATTGTCTTTCAAAAAATATTCCTTCTTCGAAAAAGAAGACCCGCTTTCAGAGAAAAAACAACTAGCGAGATTAACGGCCTCTTTAATCAGACCAATATATATACCCGCGCGCTCTATTTTTCCCATAAAAATTACTCCTACAATTCTATTCTCTTTTAACACAATTTTTCTATATATAGATTCCTTTGGTACATAATCGCTGATTATCTCATACTGCGTTCCAACCGGATTTGTTTCACCCGCTGAAATTGTAGGAATCCCGCACAGTTCTACCGAGTTCATAGCAAAACCACCCGGATATTCTTTTCTGATACCTGCCATGTTATATCCGGCAATTTTCCCTTGCAAAACGGCCAAAGGCCAAATAGCAATAGCTTTTTTTGTTTTCGAAATTAAATCGCTTGCCTCACAACAATCTCCTGCCACATATATATCCTTAATATTTGTCCTCATAAATTTATCCGCAATAATACCTCTATTTGTTTTAATCGAGGTATTATTCACTAACTCAATATTAGGTCTAACACCAATAGCGGAAATTAATAAATCCGCGTGTAATATACTTTTATCTTTTAACTCTACCGCGTTAATAATATTGTTTTTAGTCTTTACTTCTACAATAGTGTTTTTCGTTATCAAATCACATTTATGCTTTTTTAAAGCTTCTTCAATTATTAAAGACGCTTTTTTGTCAAACGTGGAAGACAAAACCCTGTCTGCTAATTCTACCAGGGTCAACTTAATATTCAACGCGATTAAAGCTTCAGCGGCTTTGAGCCCGATTAATCCTCCGCCCAAGATAACGGCATTTTTTACTTTATTGTTCTTGATAAATTTTTCTATGCGTTTCGCACAGGATAAATCAACAAAATTAAATACACCTTTCGCGTCTATTCCCTTCACTTCCGGATTTATCGGCTTACCCCCGGTAGCTATAAGCAATTTATCAAAAGGCACTTCCTGTTTGTTGTCTAACAATACTCTTTTCCGCTTTAGGTTTAATTTTACGGCTTTCCTTTTTAAAACTAAATCTACTTTATTTTTTTTATAGAAATCCTTATCACGATATAAAATCTGATTGCGACCAATCTTCTTAGCCAACAAGTATGATATTAAAGGACGTGAATAATTCAAATACGGTTCAGAAGAAATAATTGTAATCTTCCCTGTTTTATCATATTCGCGTATTGAACTAACCGCCGCTATCCCACTTGCTGAATTTCCGATTATCACATATTTCATTTCTGCTCCTCGTAAACTATCGCTTCATTTGGGCAATGTTTTACACAAGAAGGCGTTTCTTCCCCCACACACAAATCGCATTTAGACGCAACCTTTTTATCGTAAACATTCCGTGAAATCACCCCAAATGGACAAGCCATAATACACATCCAGCATCCCACGCACTTATCTTCGTCACACAACACCGCTTTTGTTTCATCATCGCGATGCATGGCGCCAGTAATACACGCGTCCAAACAGGGCGCATCTTCACAATGACGGCACTGAAGAGCAAACGACTCATATCCTTTCTCCTCGACAACTATCCGTGAAAGAGGTTTCGGATATTCTCCCTTATACGCTTTGATAATATTTTTAGTATTAGAATGTTGCACAAGACAATAAACTTCGCAAAGCCTGCATCCCATACAATATTCTTCTTTTATTAAAATCTTTTTCATTGGTTTTTCCTTTTTCAATCAATACTCCCTGATTATTAATCCCCGTAAAATCACCAGGGTTCTCCCGCGGATTTTATCCCTAAAAGCTTAAGATCTCTATCCGAAAGGCCAATACCTCTTAATTGTTCTCTGTTCCCACGTAAACTTTCAATCGCGTTTATTCCCATACCACCTAACATTTCTTTTATTTCAAGATTCCAAGCACGTAATAAATTAAAGAGTCTCTTTGCTCCAAGCTCGGGATTAAGCCTTTTTGTAAGATAAGGATCTTGTGTAGCAATACCCCAGTTGCACTTTCCGGTATAACACCTCTGACATAAATTACACCCCATTGCAACTAAAGCCGCTGTTCCGATATAGACCGCGTCTGCCCCCAACGCAATGGCTTTGATAATATCCGCGCTAGACCTTATACCTCCGGCAATAATCAAAGAAGCCCGATTTCTTATCCCCTCTTCCCTTAAACGCGAATCAACAACAGCCACAGCTAGTTCAATTGGTATCCCCACATTATCCCTAACTACATTCGGTGCCGCGCCTGTACCGCCTCTAATACCATCAATGGTTACAAAATCTGCACCGGCTCTTACAATTCCTGAAGCAATAGGCGCGATATTATGAACCGCTGAAATTTTAACTCCAACGGGTTTTTTGTAACGAGTTACTTCTTTGAGCGCAAAAATTAACTGTTTTAAATCTTCAATCGAATAAATATCGTGATGCGGAGCTGGGGATATCGCGTCACTCCCCGGTGGAATCATCCGCGTCTGGCTGATTTCTTCTGTAACTTTTTCTCCGGGCAAATGCCCGCCTATTCCGGGTTTCGCCCCCTGCCCAACTTTTATTTCAATTGCAGATGCTGTTTCCAAATACTCCTTATGCACACCAAATCTTCCAGACGCTACCTGAACAATTGTGTTTTCAGCGTACTTGTATAGATCCTTATGCAATCCACCCTCTCCTGTGTTATAAAAAGTTCCTATTCGCACGGCCGCTGACGCTAAAGATTTACACGCATTAAGACTTATGGAACCATAACTCATTGCGCTAAAAAGAATTGGAGTTTCAAGTTTTAATAACGAATTTTGTTCTTCCGATTTTTCTTTTTTGCAATCTACATCTATCTTATCTGGTTTCCTACCTATATAAGTGCGTAATTCCATGGGTTCCCTTAACGGATCAATGGATGGATTCGTAACCTGTGCCGCGTTAAGCAAAATATGATCCCAATATATAGGATACGGTTTATCACACCCCATACCCGTTAAAAGCATACCGCCTGTTTCAGCTTGTTTAATCACATCTTAGATTGTCTCAGATTTCCAATTAAAATTTTGTTTGAATTCAGAAGGATTTCGGACAATAGATATAGCGTTTGTCGGACAAAGCATTTCACAGAAATGGCAACCAACACATTTACTATCGTCAGAAAATACTTTATTCAGAGACTCATCATAAAAATGAACGTCATTAGCACACATTCTGACACAAGCTTGACACTCAATGCACTTATCCTTATCCCGGACTATAATAAATTCTGTAGGCACTCGTCTTTTTGCCATTTTATTTTTTCACTCTCCCTATAATGGGCTCGCCTGCTATCGGCATCCATATTTCATCTGGTACCGGGCAAATTTCCCGTATTGCTGATTCTTCTGATGCTATAAAAAGTTTTTCACCAAAAGTTGCCGCGACTAAAGGACGCAGTTTTATCCTATCGTTTAACCCCACCATACTCGATGAATTTGCCACAATAACACTAAAAGGCCCATTTAATAATGCACTGCCATATACAATTCTAAGGTTTTTATAAAAATCTTGTTCTTTTTTCGGCAAACGGTCAATCTCTTCCCAAAACGGCGCGGCCAATATATCTGCCACAATTTCAAAAGATAATTTATGTTTCCGTATCAAAAGATCAAATAGATATGTTATTACCTCAGTATCTGTAAAAAACGCGCAGATATAGCCATAATTCAAAAGAAACCTTTTATTGATCCCATAAGAAGAAATCTCACCGTTATGCACTACTGACCAATCCAAAAGGCTAAATGGATGAGCTCCGCCCCACCAACCTGCCGTATTAGTAGGAAAACGTCCGTGAGCGGTCCAAATATATGCCTTATAATCTTCTAAACGATAAAATTTCCCAATGTCTTCCGGATACCCAACACCTTTAAACACTCCCATATTTTTACCGCTTGAAGCCACAAACGCTCCGGGAATAGTAGTGTTTAACTGCATTACAGTTTTGACAACCAAATCTTCTTCAGTTAGATCATAATGCGTTTTTATTTTTTCACTTTTAACACGAAGAAAATATCTCCAGAGAAGCGGTCGATACTTTATACACAATGTTTCTCGTGTCGGGATTGTACCGTCTTCTACAAAATCATAGTTCTCCCTTAAATACTCTTCCGCCTGCATCATGGCTGACTTAGTTTCAAACATCATATGAAAACACCAGTCATCTTCATGCTCAGGATATATCCCATATGCCGCGAACCCGCCTCCCAAACCATTTGACCGTTCACGCATAGAAGCAATCGAATTGATAATATCTTCTCCCGAAAACCTTTTCCCGGTTTGGTCAATAATACCGGCCACACTACAGCCGCTTATATCTTTTTCACAAAATCGATTCATTTTATTTCTCCGTTTAAAGAATCGGCAATAATTTGTTCATCTCATATTCTGTTAACTGTATTCTGTAGTCATCCCATTCTCGTTTTTTTAGCTCAAGGAATCTTTTGAAAACATGATCGCCCAACGCCTTTTTAACGACCTCACTTCGTTCAGCATAAGAAATTGCTTCCCCTAAACTGCCTGGCAAAGATTTGATTCCCAATTCTTTTCTTTCCTCATCAGATAAATGATATAAATTTTTTTCCATTGGTTCTGTGAATTTATATTTCTTTTCGATACCATCTAGTCCAGCATGAAGCATAACAGCAAATGTTAAATAAGGATTACAAGCTGGATCAGGGCACCTTAATTCCACTCTCGTAGCTTTTTCCTTTCCAGGATGATACATAGGAACACGGATTAAAGCTGAGCGGTTTCTATGAGACCATGCGATATAAACTGGGGCTTCATATCCGGGAACAAGCCGTTTATATGAATTTGTCCATTGCGCAAAAACAGCACTCATCTCCTGCGCGTGTTTAAGCTGACCGGCTATATAATACTTAGCTGTGTCCGAAATATATTTTTTATCTTCTTTAGAAAAAAACGCGTTTTTGTCACCCTTGAACAATGACTGATGCGTATGCATACCGCTTCCGTTTTCGCCAAACAAAGGCTTAGGCATAAAAGTTGCATATACCCCGTACTTTTGCGCTATTTCTTTAACAACGATTCTGTAAGTAATGACGTTATCCGCCATTTGCATGGCGTCTCCATAACGAACATCAATTTCATGCTGGCTAGAGCCAACTTCATGGTGTGAATATTCTACATGAATTCCCATGGCTTCAAGCGATAAAACTGTTTCCCTGCGAAGATCGCTTGCCATATCAAGTGTAGTTAAATCGAAATATCCTCCTTTATCGAGAAGTTCCGTACCCGCGTCATTTTTAAAATAAAAAAATTCAAGTTCAGGCCCTATATAAAAATGATCGAACCCCATGGTTTTCATTCTTTTCAAAGCTCTTTTTAAAACATAACGGGGATCCCCCTCATAAGGCTTCATATCCGGAGTTAGAATATCGCAAATCATTCTTGCAACTTTCTTCTCCTGGGGCCTCCATGGAAGAATCTGAAAAGTATCAAAGTCCGGCATTGCCACCATATCGCTCTCTTCAATGGATTGGTAGCCTGTAACGGAAGAACCATCAAACCCCATGCCATTTTCCAGTGCGTTTTCCAGTTCATTGTCCGTAATGGCAAAACTTTTTACCTGGCCTAGAATATCGGTAAACCAGAACCT
>JAHIZQ010000002.1 GCA_018814505.1 Candidatus Omnitrophota bacterium | reverse complement strand
TGATCAGCGGCAATTGTTGGATGATACTTTTTCTTTCTCTGAAGCATTAAGGCATGTTCTTCGCCAGGATCCGGATGTAATTCTTGTAGGTGAACTAAGGGATTTAGAGACGATACAGCAGGCAATGATAATTGCGGACACGGGCCACTTGGTTTTGGCAACTTTACATACATCAGACAGTATTCAGACTATAAACCGTATTGTTGATGTTTTTCCGGCGCATCAGCAGGCGCAAATACGGACACAGCTTTCTTTTGTTTTGATCGGTATACTTGCACAACAGCTTCTTCCGTGCAAAGACCAAAAAGGAAGAGTGCTGGCTTCGGAAATATTGATATCCACGTCAGCGGTAAAAAGTATGATACGGGACGGTAAAGAATATCAGATATACTCCATTATGCAGACATCTCAAAAATACGGTATGCGAACTATGAATCAGGTGTTAGCAGAACTTTATCACAAAGATCTTGTGTCATATGATGATGTATTGTCCAGGTCATCAGATATGGAAGAATTGTTGAAATTGATAGAATAAAACTGGCTGAGCTATAGAAATAAAAGCGTACGGGGTTAGCCCATAAAATTTGTAAAAGCGTCTTTTTGCTAATTTTGTGAGTTGGTTCGTGATTAAGGAGATAGCAGTGACGGAAGAACGAGGGTGGGAAAAGCTTGGTGAAATTTTGATAAAAAATGGTGTTCTTTCAAAAGAGCAGTTAAAAATGGCTTTTGATTTGCAAAAGCGAGAGGGAGGGCTTTTCGGCGAAATCATACTCAAACTTGGATTTGTAAACGAACGTGAGATTGTACAGGCGCTATCAATTCAGTGCGGATTTCCGTATCTTCCTCTTGAAAACTATGAGTTAAGTAAGGAAATATGTAACATAATTCCTGAAAATGTTGCTAGGCAATATTGTATCGTGCCTCTCGATGTTATGGGTAACATTCTAACAATTGTAATGTCGAATCCTCTTAACGATAGAGCCATAGAAGATATTGAGATGATAACCAAAAAAAAAGTGCAGATCTTTATAAGCACTGTTACAGCTGTTCATGCGGCATTGGATAAAATCTATGAATCGTAATGAGTCTGGAGTTTTTTATGGTCACGGCTTTAACAAAAAAAATTTGTGACATTTTAATCGATAAAAAGTTTATTACAAAAGAAGATTTAGAAAAAGCCCGGAAAACATTTTCTGCTGAAGGCGGGAGTTTGGGCGAAATTCTTGTAAAAATGAAGGCAGTTTCAAAAAAAGACCTTTTTTCTGCTATTAGTGAAAGCTTAGGGTTTCCTCCAATACAACTTACGCGTTTCAAAATTGATAAAGATGTTCTTGCTCTTATTCCGGAAAAAACTTCGAGGTTATATCAGATTTTGCCGGTTTCGCGCATTGGGAATCAGCTTACGGTTGCGATGGTTGATCCTCTTAATGTAGTCGCGCTTGATGATTTAAAGATAATGACGCATCTCGATATTCGTCCTATTATAGCGGCAGAGGAAGATATGGAGCAGGCGATACAGAGGCATTACGAAAAGTCAGCTGATGAGGAACTAACTGAAATTATTAACGGGATAAAAAGTACGCAAATGGAAATGATTGAGGAAGTGCAGGAAGATGTTTCTACTGAAAATCTTTTAAGCATAACTGAAGACGCGCCGGTAGTAAAATTGACAAACATGATTTTAAGCAAAGGCGTAAAAGAACGGGCGAGTGACATTTTAATAGAACCTATGGAAAAGAAGTCTCGTGTTCGTTTAAGAATCGACGGCGTACTGTGTGAATATTACGTTCCTCCTAAAAAATTTCATCAAGCTATAGTATCACGCATCAAAGTTATGTCGGATTTGGACATAGCCGAAAGGAGGCTTCCTCAAGACGGACGTTTTACACTGAAAATAGAAAATCGAAAAGTAGATTTCAGGGTTTCTGTTGTTCCTTCGACTTATGGGGAAAGAGTGGTTCTTAGGATTCTTGACAAAACGCAGTCAACTATTGATCTTGAGAGACTTGGATTTAAAGAGGAGAATAAACAAAAAATTCGAGACGCTGCTTGTAACCCGCATGGGATGATATTAGTTTGCGGGCCGACAGGATGTGGTAAAACTACCACGCTTTATTCAGTGCTGAATTACATAGATGATCCCGGAAAAAATATCATAACAGTTGAAGATCCTATTGAGTTTGAACTTAAGGGGATTAATCAGGTTAATGTGAATGATGAGATTGGATTGACTTTTGCTGGATGCTTGCGTTCTATACTGCGTCAGGATCCGGACGTTATCATGGTAGGGGAAATTCGGGATTTTGAAACATTGGATGTTGCTGTGAAATCAGCGTTGACGGGACACCTTGTTTTAAGTACGCTTCATACAAATACCGCGAGCGGATCAGTTACAAGAATGGTAAATATGGGAATCGAACCCTTTCTAATCTCCGCGTCAGTAGAGCTTATTGCGGCACAAAGATTGTTGCGTAAATTATGCCATGAATGCAAAGAGGCGTATATGCCCTCGAAAGAAAATGCCGAAAAATATAATCTTTTTGATTCCAAAGGGCATATAGCTAAGATTTACCGTCCAAAAGGGTGCAAGAGATGTATGAATACCGGATATCAAGGACGGCTTGGTATTATTGAGTGCATGTTGCTTACGCCGAAGATAAAAGATCTCATAGCTTTAGGCGCACAGGAGTTTGATGTACTAGAGGCGGCAAAATCAGAAGGCATGATTACTTTACGTGAAAATGGAATACAAAACGTGCTTGAAGGGATTGCTTCGTTAGAGGACGTTCTTTGCACTACTATTGAATCCTAAAAAAGAAAAAAAGATTTTATGGCGAGATCATTAAAAGACAAAATACTAAACGCGTTAAAGGAAGATGGATTAATAGACGAAAAACGTTTAAATGATTTATCCGCGGAAGTGAGCGCGAAAAACGAAAGCGAAGTTATCAAAATGTTCACGGAAACGGATCTTATTCTTGATATGGATTTTTTAACCATATTGAGCCGCGAACTCAATATCCCACCGCTTGATATTTCACGTTTGACTTTTAATGAACAAAGTATGGGGCTTATTCCCGAAAGGCTTATTCGTCGTTATTCTATTGTGCCTTTATCCAAAATAGGGAAAGACCTTACCTTGGTGGTTTATGATCCCACGGATATTTTGTCTTTAGACGATGTTAGATCTGTTACCGGTTGTAACGTGAAATTGGTGGTGGCGACACGCCGTCAGATTCAGGAAGTAATCCGCGATTTTTTTAAGTCATCTGAAGAAGATGTTTTATCTGTTATTGAAGATGAAAAGGGGACGCCGGATGTACAACTCTTAGAAAGGTTTGAAGATTTAGATCTTGTGGGAATTACGCAGAAAAGTAAAGGCGCGCCGATAATTAAGATGGTAGACTTGATTATTACGGAAGCTATACGAAAACGTGCCAGTGATATTCATATCGAGCCGCAAGAAAAATCTTTGCGTATCCGTTTTCGTGTGGACGGTAAACTCCATGATATTTTTGATTTGCCGGCGAAAAACCAGAACTCGATATTGGCACGAATTAAAATAATGTCAAGTTTGGATATTACGGAAACTCGCGTGCCTCAAGACGGAAGATTTCGAACAAAATTCGAAAATAGAGAAATAGATTTCAGGGTTTCCTCTTTGCCGACAGTTTTTGGAAACAAGCTGGTTCTTAGGGCTTTGGATAAAAGTAACTTATCTCTTGGGTTGGAAACTTTGGGTTTTTTGCCGGAACCGCTGATTGATTTCAAAAAGGCGATTGAGCATCCTTTTGGCATCATTTTGGTAACCGGACCCACAGGGAGCGGAAAGTCAACAACGCTTTATTCTGTTCTTAACAAAATGAACGTTCCGGAAAAGAATATTATTACGGTAGAGGATCCTGTGGAATATCAACTTGCGGGTATAACTCAGATAGCTGTTTGTCCTGAAATTGGTCTAAATTTTGCCAGCGGACTAAGAGCATTACTTAGGCAAACCCCGGATGTAATTATGGTGGGAGAAATCCGGGATTTTGAGACAGCGGACATTGCGATTAAGGCGGCTCTGACAGGCCAAATAGTTTTGAGCACGCTTCATACAAATGACGCGGTGGGAGCGATTACGCGTCTTGAGAACATGGGTATAGAGCCTTTTCTTGTCGCGTCAAGCCTCATTATGTCGTGCGCGCAGAGACTTCTTAGAAAGATCTGTCCAAATTGTAAAACCGAGGCAAAAATACCGGAAAAAATTTTGAAGGAAATAAAGCACAAGTATGAAAAATATATCGAAACAGACGAGTTTT
>JAHIZQ010000045.1 GCA_018814505.1 Candidatus Omnitrophota bacterium | reverse complement strand
CTGAACTTCGCCATAAATAACACTTACGCCTTCCGGCACGTCAAGCCTGCCTATATTCAATCTTAAATCGCTAAGGAGTTGTTCTTTGTTATTGTTATAAGCATGCAGTTGAAAAATGTCTCCGGGCTTAAGCATTGACTCAAGAAGCCAAAATTCCGCGTTTTCCATTTTTCCAGGGCCCAGAGTAACTGGTTTGCCGAGCGTTCTGATCATCGCGTTACCGGCTTTTACAAATTCCTGAGTATAATATACAAAAGTGTTCGCGTCATCCGGTTCGTTCATAAATTCAATAGCTTTAACATAATTATCCCAATCAGCACCTAGCTCGGATTTAACTCTCTCGAGAAGCTGACGGTCAAGTTCGATTAACGCGGCTCTTTTGTCAGGATCAACAAAAACATCTTTGTGGTGTTCAGCAAGATCATTATTATGAAGGACCAATATAAGCTTTGTGTTAGTTTCTTTAGCTATCTGCACTAATTTAACAACGTCCTGAACAGCAAGGTCAAAGTTTGTAAAGTCTAAAGGCATGCCAGTCACATCATCATATCTAATCCCGCTCGTATTTTTAGAACCTATTGTAAGCCATACTCTCGCGGAACTAACTTTAAGTCTTTTAAATAATGCCAATACTTTGTCATAACACGCGCTTATACTTTGACCTGCCACACCAACCGCTTTTTCGTACATTGAGAGATAAAAACTCACGCCAGAATTATCCGCAAATTCCTGAGCGCTTACAGCAGGAACAATCGTAGGATCAGTCTTATAAGGATTTTTCGATTCAGGGGCTGGTACACTAACATTACTGGCAACAACGTTTATTTCTTTTACTTTAAAATAACCGTCACCTGCTGATGTATTGACTACATCAGTAGACGAATCGTTAATAGCAAATTTTATGCCTACTCTCCGTATGTCAGACGGATCAAAATTGTCGTCTGTCCAGCCTTGCGGGTCTATTCCTTTTGTTGTAGGCGCGAGTTCCACTGTAAGCCATTCTCCGGACTGTTTAACATTTGTCCATCTGGCGTACTGGTTCCGCCACTGGCCGTCTTTCACAAGAATCTGTATACCGTTTATCTGGTTTGCCGCGAATTTCGGCGGCACCTGAAACGTAACAATTATTTTGCCATTCGAAATATCAACTGTTCCTTGGCTTAAATCGCAAAATATCTCACCTTTACTTTTAGAAGCATCCTGGCCTTTAAGATCCGCGCTTACTAAAAGCGATTCATCTTCTGCCCTGGTTACCGCGGTTAAACCCAAACTGTCATGCCAGGAAGTTTCAGCTGTCCATTTTTCACCGATTAAATTCATTGTTTCCTGGTCTGCCAACGCGCGCCATGCCATCCTTCTGGTAAACTTTTCTAGAGGAGAAAGGCCGAAGTATCTTTTAATAGCAGTATTAGGATAATAAACTCCCTGTGAAACCCAGCCGTTTGTGTTAACATTGGTGTTAAACTGTTCTCCATTGTGATCGTATAAGTAAACTGCTGTTTCTTCTTCAGGGTTAACATTTTTCCTAACTTCATCCCCCATATTTATCGAGTAAATTCCGTTGTATTCAACTACAGTCACCTGATCACGTCCCCAGTTATATATCGTGTATTGTCCTTTTTCTACGTCAAAATAAAGCACAAGACGGCCTTGTTCGTCTAGTTCCTTAATATTACCGGCTATGTCTATTAACCTTTTCAGGTTGCCGTCAGCATAACGCTCTGAAATTGTACCGGCAATCTGCATCAAATCCTGCGGCGGCGTTGCTTTCATAAGAGTTTTTGGTTGTTGGCCAGTAGTTCCAAAAGAAGAAACGCTTCTTACGCTTTGAAACGCGGAAGGCCCCGCGCTAAAAGTATCCACAGTTTCTATAAAAGTCCAGCCGTTCGCATTAACATCAAGATTGGTGAACTCACCATTGTGGTAATACCTATAGACTCCGGTTTTTTCATCTTCAACAACATCTACAAGTAACGCGTCACCTAAAACCGCGCTGTAATTGCCTTCATATGTTGTAACAATTACTTCCGCACCGTCCCAAACATAAGTATCATACAAATTCTCCTCTACTTTAGCGTAAAGTACTATATTGCCGTTCTCATCAAGCTCTTTTATATTGCCTTGGGCGTCTATTGACCTTTTAAGGGTTTCGTCAGCATAATATTCACTTTGCGCGCCGTCTGGATAAACTGCACTGCGCAATTTCCAGCCATTTGAATAGGTGTTAAGATTGCTCGTCTCGCCTTGATGGTCATATACATAGGTCACAACTTTCTCTGAGTCATTAACTCCTGAGAAAATGCTGTATTCACCGTCATATACCGTTAACGTTGCCTGAGTATCTGTCCATTCATAAGTTGTATATTGCAGGTAGCTTGCGTCATAAATTAACGTTGTACGGCCGTAACTCCAACCAGTATTGCCATATGCGTGAATATTCCCGTCATCGTCAATTGTTAGTTTCAAGTTGCCGTTTGAATAATATTCTTCACGCCATCCCAATTCAGCATTTGTATTTAAATCTTTTTTTATTTTACTCTGAAGTCGGCTATCATCCGCGTTACTACCATTTAAATAAGTGATCTCATAGTACCAGTTATCGGCATGGTTAATTATTTTTTCTACGCGGCCGTAATTCATATCTGTTATTGTCTCGTTTATAAAATGATACGTTACATGCAATCCGTAAAATTCGCTGTCCAGTTCAGGCACACTCATAACTTCCTGCGACTGGATATTACCGTTACCATAATATGTAAATATCTGCACGATATTGCTGTTTTCGTATTCTGTCTGACTGATTAAATCCCAGCCATTTGTATTGGTATCTAAATCTTCCTGTTCTCCGTTGTGTTCATAAACATATTCCCGTTCTTTTTCACTTTCCTGCACATCATTTAATAAGGCAGATCCTTCTGGCGCATCGTAGTCTCCGGTATGAACTTTTATTGTTACTAATGCCCCGTCCCAAACATAAACTTTGTACTCTTTCCAAAGCTCGTCATAACATAACACTACCCGGCCGTAGTCTTTGCCCGCAAAAGCTGTTGACTCGTATTCTATTATTTCAGGACAGTCAACGATGCTGTTATCAGCAATTTTTTTGAATATACGCACTCTTTTGACATTGCCATTCGCGTGGTATTCATCTTTCTCCATTAAAGTATCTTTTTCCGCGCCTATTATGGGATCATTTTCCAATATTTTTATTTTTCGGCCTGTTCTAGTATCGTCATCAGCATTCTGATTAGCATACTCTAGCTCTTCTTTTAAATTGTCAGTATGGTTATCTATGCCGACAACTCTTCCATAAGTTTTGCCGTCTTTTGTCCTGTTTTCATAATGGTATGTAACTTCATCCCCCCTAATATTGTCGCCGGCAGATGGATCGGTTTCTTTGGGAACATACTTTGTTTTAAGATTACCGGTAGTGTAGTAGGTTTCATCGGCCAACAAAGTGTCTTTTACCGCACCTGTTACCGGATCATCTCTTAAAACTTTGACTTCTCTTGCGGATCTTCTATAATCCTGAGGATTATCTTGATCCGCGAAAGTGATATTCGCGTACCAGTTATCTGTATGGTTATCAACACAGCACACCCTGCCGTATCCATTAGGCCCTTCAAAAGAATCGTACAAGTAAGTAATCTCAGGAAGAAAATAATACGTAACTTCCTTGCCTCTAATATTGTCGCCGGCAGACGGGTCATTTTCTACTAAAACATGCTGGGTTTTAAGAATCCAGTTGTTTTTCGCAAGTTTCATTTCAACCTGATCACCATTGTGGTCAAATATAAATGTGCTTTGCTTCTCCTCTGCTTTAACGCCGCTTAATAACGGTTCGTTACCGGTAACGCCATATTTACCTTTGTATAACGTTTTTACTACTTCTTTTTCATACCACTCATAAGTCGCGTATTCATTTTTTTGGGCGTCATAATAAAGAACTACACGGCCGTATCCCTGACCGTTCCAGTTTTCGTTAAGGTATTCTATAATGTTTCCGTCTTTATCTACTTTTCGGTGAATATTCCGGGTGTCCGGGTTAAAAGTTTCAACCTGGTTCTCAGGGTCATGCGTTGAAGTGGGCGGAGTTTCCTGTTTAGGACCGTTACCAGGCCCCCCAGAACTGCCACATCCCACCATACAGCTAAGCATACTACCCGCCATTAATACTGCCAGCATTGCAAATACTCTTCCTCTTGCAGTGCCTCCCTTTCTTTGGCTTCCAGCAAACATTAAACTAATTGTCAGTACCACCATAAATGTTAATATGATTCTTTTGAGCATTATGCTCGAGAGTTCAGACCTAACCAAATTTTCCTGCAGAGAATCAAGTGTTTTCTTTGTATCCTGGGGAATGTTTTTCAATGCTTCTTCTTCAATTATTTGAGACGCGCCAACTGCTAAGTTAAGCGCGTTGAAAGGCGCACTAAATGCGGAAGCCATTTTTAAAGGTTTTAGTTCTTTTGGTTCCGGAGGCGGCGGAGATCCGCCACCTAGACCCAACCCAAGTCCGCCGCCTGATCCTGGACCAGGGCCTATGCCGCCTATACCACCGTCAATACCGCCTAATAAACCTAATTTTTGATGGATAGGTCTCTTTTCTTTTTCTGCCGCACCAAGTTCTTGTTCTACTTCCTTTTGCTGTTTAGCAAAGGTAGTTTTCTCTTCCCCTGGCGAAATTTTATCTTTGTCTTTTTTCTTTTCAGAAACTTTTGTTTCATCAGCCCTTTTGTCCGATTTCGCGAGAGTAGTAACGCCTTGCGGAAGTTCTTCGCCTCTAAACAAAACGCCAAAAACGTTTCCTATATTTTTATAGAGTTGTTCATATCCTTTTTTTGCTGAAGCGCTTTGTACAAACTCTTGTATTTTAGCTTCGGCAAGTTTAACATCCTCTTCAGCGCTGTCTATATAAGCTTTTTGAGAACTTGTATCTCCGTTTAAAAATCGCTTATAAAATTCTTCACCTTGAACCATTTTCAAAGTATTAGCCGCGTTTTCGGAGTTTTTCTGGAGCGCGTTATAGTACGCCTTAGGATACGCTATCATGGGCGTAATACCCGCGGAGACCATGATAAGACCGCTCATTGACTCAGCGGCGAATTCTGACACTTCCCTGCCAAGCCGTTTTTCTATTCCGGGGCTCACCCTTTGCAGTAAAAACGTTGTGGCAATAGATAAGGTTGCGACAATAGCAAATTCATACAAAGCAAGTGAACTAAAACATACGACTATCGCGGCGGTGTACATAACCGTATCACG
>JAHIZQ010000044.1 GCA_018814505.1 Candidatus Omnitrophota bacterium | reverse complement strand
TAACGCGGGACGATTCAGAATCCCTAAACGAATATCCGGAATTATTCTTTCCGGTGGTATTGTGCCACATAAGAGAATTTACAACGCGTTGAAAAAGTCGAACATTCCGACGCTCATGACGCGGTTTGATACATACGATGTTGCGTCCAAAGTGCATGACCTCACGGTCAAAATAAAATCGAGAGATAAAAACAAAATTAAACTGGCTATGGACATGGTGAAGAATTATGTGAACATAGACCAGGTAATAAAAAACCTTGGATAGTTTTTGAAAACAAAAAGATGTATTTCATGTCCCGTGATGCTCTGAGAGAAATACAGAACAGGGTAACTCGTCCGTGTTTTTTTAGAGTACTCAAAATTCTTCCGTAACTTATGTAAACTATGGTAACAATAATCACAATGAGAAAACTGTTTTATAGCGCTTTGGCAACGGTTGTTTTAACCGGATGTTCGTTTTCTTTTGGAAACGCGGAGTATTCGAGAACAGACGCTTTAATGGGGACTTTTGTCCAGGTTAAAACTGTTTGTTATCAAGGGTCATATCGCGACTTGGTCTCCATTGTTGCGGACAGTTTTGAGTTAGCAAGACAATTGGAAAAAAAATTAAGTATTTTCAATCCAGACAGCGAAATAAACGCTCTTAATGACGAAAAAAACAAAAAAGTTTCAGATGAATTATTTGAAGTAATCAAAGAGGCAAAGGATATTGGCAATATTACAAATGGTGAATTTGATATAACGGTAGCACCAATACTTAAGAAACAGGGTTTTTATGAAGATATGCCGGATAAAGTTTTACGCGGAATTCCTGATAATTCTGATAGTGTAGGGTGGAAAAATGTTTTATTGTATCCGGAGAAGAAAGAAATAGTTTTACTGAACGGTGCATGGCTGGATCTTTCAGGAATATCAAAAGGATATATAGTGGATAAAATGTCGGAATTTTTGCAAAAAAAAGGTGTGTTTGATTTTTTGATAAATGCCGGGGGCGACATATATTGTGCTAAGCATAAACGGGATAGAGACTGGAGTATAGGCGTGAGAAACCCGCGTTCAAAATTAAATATGGAAAGAACTTCGCAGTATGTTTTACTCCAGCTTGATATGGCTAACATGGCAGTCGCGACCAGCGGGGATTATGAAAACGTGATTATTGAAAATAAAGGGAAAAAACTTTTGTCACACATTGTTGACCCCGATATAAAAAAAACATTGCCGGAAATGCCGTCCAGTGTTACGGTAATCGCGGACGCGTGTTTTAAAGCGGACGCGTTAGCTACCGGCATGATGGCTATAGGAAAAGAAAAAGCTTTGGAACTTGCGCGTAGCCTTGAAAATGTCGAAATAATTTTTGTAGAAAATTCAGGCGCTGAACCAGATTTAAGTTTTTCAGGCGGCGCTTCAAAATATATAAAAGGAAAATAGCTTATGCGTATTGCGATAGCGTTGTCTGGTGGAGTTGATTCAGCTGTTGCGGCTTTTAGGTTAAAGAATCAGAGCCAAGACCTTGTGGGGATTACAATTAAAACTTGGATAAACGCGCGTCAGGATAATGTCTGTTCGATAGAACAAGACAAGCTTGAAACTAAAACCTGCGGGTTAGCGGATACACTTAAATATGCGAGTTCTTCCGCGAAACAGTTAGGGATCCCGCACGATATCATTGATTTATCGAAACAATTCGCGGAAGAAATTGAAAAATATTTCATAAACGAATATGTTAATGGGAGAACGCCCAATCCTTGTGTTTATTGTAACAGCCGCATAAAATTCGGTTATTTACTCGATGAAGTGCGAAAAAAAGGTTTGTCGCGTATAGCCACGGGGCATTACGCGAGAATTATACAGAAAGATGGGAATTTTTATTTAGCCGAAGCAAAAGACAAGCGTTATGATCAGTCATATTTTCTTTTTAATATTTCTAAAAAAGAGCTTTCTGTTATTGAATTTCCGATAGGTGAAATGACAAAAAAAGAAGTGTATGAAACAGCGGTAAAGCACAATTTTATCTCAGCCGAACGTAAATCGAGCCAGGATATTTGTTTTGCGGGCAATGATGGCGGGTATAAGGAATACCTTGATCGGAACAAAATAAAAAAAGCATTTTTGCCTGGGGAAATTATAGATACTTCCGGAAAAGTTGTAGGTGAACATAAAGGAATCGCGCTTTATACAATCGGACAGCGTCGAGGAATAGGTTTGGCTAGAGAAAACCCCATATACGTTCTGGAAATTAATCCAAAAAAAAATACTATTGTTGTTGGAGAAAAAAACTTTGCGATGAAAAAGAGAATACGGGTTTCACGTATAAACTGGCTCATATCCAAAAGCTTTGACAAGAACTCTGAATTTTTGGTTAGGATAAGATACAATGGTAAAAAAGAAAAAGCGGTTCTTGAGCCGTACGGAAATAACGAATGTATTGTGACGTTTAATGAGAAACAGTTTGCCCCTGCTCCTGGGCAAGCCGCTGTTTTTTATGACGGTGAAATTGTTGCCGGCGGTGGGTGGATAGAAGAGGTTATGGAATAGAAGGACAAAGAACAAATGATAAAAAGGTTAAAAAGGTTAAATAGGTGTTAATTAGTGAGGACGATAGTGATAGTTTGAGTTGTGAAGATGTCTAATATGGTAGCGGGGGACGGACTCGAACCGTCGACAACACGGGTATGAGCCGTGCGCTCTAACCAGCTGAGCTACCCCGCCACATGGTTTTGACGCTTAATTATATGTTAAAGATGTGGATTTGTCAATTTTAACATAAATAAAAACTTTTCCAAATGTCTTGGTTATGTCCCAGTCCTCATGTATAATGTATAAATCAAATCGAATTGATGTTAGCGCAGACATTGCTAATTTATAAATGTGGGTTAATGGGAGGTCAAAATATGGATGATTTTAGGTCGCCTGAAGATCTTTTTCGGGAGGAAACCAAAAAAGTACGTGAAATCGGTCGTACATACGGTAAGTATATACCTGTTGTGATAGGTGTTGTATTGGTGCTTTGGGGGTTACGCACCGCAGTATATTCAATTGGTCCGGATGAAGTCGGTGTTATTCAAAGGTTTGGAAAGTTTGTCCGGACAACCGAACCGGGATTGCATGTTAAACTGCCTTTTGGGATAGAAAGAGTAACGCCAATAAAGGTGAAAAAGATTTTTAAAGAAGAATTCGGGTTTAGAACCGCTCGGCCCGGGGTAAGAAGCGTATACGCTTCAAGGCAGTATCCTGAAGAATCTCTTATGCTCACAGGAGATCTGAATATTCTGGATTTGAGATGGATAGTTCAGTATAAGGTTGCGGATCCGGAAAAGGTTTTGTTTAAAACGAAAGATCCGATAGGAAACGTGAGAGCCATGTCAGAAGTAGGCATGCGACGGTTATGCGGAGATTATACCGTGGATGAAGTGCTTACTACAAAAAGAGAAGAGATAGCGCATTTGGCGCAGATTGAACTTCAGAAACTTTTGGATAAATACCAAACCGGAATAGATATTGTTACAGTCAAACTTTTGGATGTAAATCCTCCGGATGAAGTGAAACCCGCCTTCAACGAAGTAAATGAAGCCAAACAGGAACGAGAAAGAATGATAAACGAAGCATGGGAAGCTTATAATAAAGCAGTTCCGCGTGCTAAAGGTGAAGCAAGAAGGACAATAAGCCAGGCAGAGGGATATGGTTTAGATAAAGTTAATAGAGCCACTGGTGAAGCTGACAGGTTTCAGATAACCTGGGAAAGATATCAAAAGGCGCCGGATATAACTCGGAAAAGGTTGTATCTTGAAACAATGTCGGATGTTTTACCTAAAGCGCAAAGGAAGTTTATCATAGATCCGCGAGAGACATCTATTTTATCGCTTCTAAAGCTTGGAGAAGAAGGAGGAAAACAATAATGAAAAAGCTTTTTGTTTTATCCGCAGTTGTAATTGTATTTGTTTTGATAGCTTTTTTAGTGGGAGCGCTTTATATCGTTTCAGAAATTAATCAGGTAGTCATTACACAGTTTGGCAAACCTGTTGGTGAACCGGTAACAAAATCAGGATTGCATTTGAAAATGCCGTTTATCCAGGATGCGCATTATTTTGATAAGAGGCTTTTAAACTGGGACGGCGATCCTAATCAAATTCCAACAAGAGATAAAAAATATATTTGGGTAGATACAACCGCGCGCTGGAAAATAGAGGATGCCTTAAAATTCCTGCAATCTGTCGGCAATGAGAGAGGCGCGCATGGGAGGTTAGACGATATTATTAATTCAGCTACACGGGATGTTGTAACTTCGCATCTCTTGGTTGAAACTATACGCGATTCCAACCGTATTCTTGACCAACAGGAAGAGGGTGTGGTATTTGCGATAGCAGAAGAGGCGCTGGAAAGGGTGAAAACCGGGCGGCACGATCTGGAAAAAGAAATACT
>JAHIZQ010000043.1 GCA_018814505.1 Candidatus Omnitrophota bacterium | reverse complement strand
TATTTTTATTACGGTATTTTGTGGGATTTTGAACCTAGAAACAGGTGAGATTAATTACACGAACGCGGGGCATAACGCGCCTTTAATTATTCGAAAAAATAAAACCGTAGAAGTTTTAAAAACAGGCATAAATACCGTTGTCGGAGTAGATGAAAAAGTAAAATATATTAATGAAAAAATTTTAATGAAAAACGAAGACATTCTTTATGTTTATACGGATGGGGTAACGGAAGCCTTTAATAAAAACGGAAAAATGTTTTCAGAGGAGAAATTAAAATATTAAGTTGGGAGAGGCGCCTGGAAAAACAGCCAAGAATTAGCCGAAAGAACATTAACGGAAATTAAAAAGTTTTCACAAGGCGTAGCGCAATCAGATGATATTACGATATTGGTTATTAAATTTTTTAAAAAGAAAGGTAATAGTTCAGCTAGTAAAAAAATCTCCTCCCCGTCATCTTGAGCGAGTGACGAGTCGAAAGATCTTTTTGCATATAAATTTTGACCCCTTGTATGTTTTCTTCGAAGAACTGAACTAGAACAAAAAAAGAGACTCATGAAAAAAACGGAAAAAAGTGAAAAGAAAATAATGTTGAAAAATAATCTTTCAGAAATTCGAAAAGTGAGAGAAGGTATAGAAGATTTCGGAAGAAGTAACAAATTGTCAAAAGAAGATACCTTTGACGCGAATTTAGCACTAGAAGAAATAGTTGTAAACATTATTTCGTACGCGTATAAAAATAACGAGGAAAGATTAATAGAAGTTGATTTAAAGGTGAACGAAGTAGAACTGGAAATGAAGGTTAAAGACGATGGGAAGCAGTTTGACCCTCTTGCGAAGTCTGCGCCAAATTGCAAGTTACCGGTTGAACAAAAAGAGCCCGGCGGATGGGGGATACACCTTGTAAGGAATATTATGGATGAACTTGAATATAGAAGAAGAAATGAAAAAAATATTTTAATAATGCGTAAAAAATTGACAAAACCGGAATAAATATGTAACGCGGAACTAAACATATTTAAATAAAGGACGGACGAAAATGAATGGAATCTTGATCGGCGGAGTCGTTTTATTCATTGGTTTTATTTTTGGCGAAATTGCGCAGAAAATAAAATTACCCAAAGTAACGGGATATATTTTTGCGGGAATCTTGCTGAATCCCAGTATTTGTCATTTTATTCCGGCAAATTTAGCTGAGCGTACGGATAACATTGAAAACATGGCATTAGCTTTCATTGCTTTTTCTATTGGAGGCACACTTTTGTATGCACGTGTTAAAAAACTTGGGAAAGGAATTCTTTATATTACGGTTTTAGAAGCAGAAGTCGCTTTCTTAGCGATTACGGCTGGGTTTTTAGTAATTTTACCGATATTTACGAATGTACCCCAAGCAAGCTGGGTTACTATTTTTGTCCCGGGAAGTCTTTTGGTGGGATGTCTCGGCTCTCCTACAGATCCGTCTGTGGGCCTTGCGATAAAACACGCTTATAAGGCGGAAGGTGAGGTTACTTCAACCATGTTGAGCGTTGCGGCTTTTGATGATGTGTTAGGGATAATCAACTATAGCGTTGCCGTAGTTTTAGCCGCGGCAATAGCCACGCATCAAGCGTTCAATTTGCACGCGGCATTGTTTAGCCCGCTTGCAATTATAACTGGGTCATTGCTTTTGGGAATAATTTTTGGAATAATTTTTAACTTTATTACGTCAAAAATTAACAAAGAAACAGAAGGTGTTTTTATCGTTATTATTCTCAGTTTGCTGGCGCTATGTTTTGGATTATCAACGTGGGTAGGAGTGGACCAGCTTTTATCAACCATGACTATGGGGATTGTGGTGGTAAACTTTAATAAAAAACAGGAAAAGATTTTCCAAATGATGGAACGATACATAGAAGAAATGGTTTTTGTTTTGTTTTTTACGCTAAGCGGGTTGCATTTAAATTTTTCAGTTGTTGCTTCTTCGCTGGTTTTGATACTGTTTTTTATTGTTTTTAGGACCGCTGGAAAGTTTTTAGGTACTTTTATCGGGGGGGTCATAGCGGGGTCAAGCCCAAAAGTGCGGGCATACACGGCATATGGGTTAATTCCACAAGGAGGGATTGTTATCGGGCTTGCTCTTATGATGGGTCAAAATCCGGCATTTAAACAGATAGCGGATATTGTCATAAGCATAATTGTCGCTACGACGGTTATTAATGAATTTATAGGGCCTATCATTCTCAAGAAAGCGCTCAAAAAGGCTGGAGAAATATAGAGATGTTCTTTACTCTGATTCAGGATGTATTCGATAATGTAACATGATTTGTCATTCCGAAACCCTGTACCCCTTCGTCAAACTTCTCTCGATATTACTCGAGACGGGCAGGACAGGCAGAGCTCGAGAAAGGGTATCCGAGATCTAGAATAAGTAGCAGTGTTCATAAATCTTGACACTATATGTGGTCAAAAAATTTGTATTGCTCCGCAATGCGAGGTAGAATACAATAAAAGTAGCATTAACCACAAAGGCGAAGTTGTAGAAAAGGTATTATGGCTAAAACTTTTTCTGTTTTGATGTTTGGTATAATTACAATCCTGGCAGTTAATACCTCTGCCGCGGATTTTGAACAGTACAAGTGGGGCGATAGTTTTGATAACTTAAAAGAAACCGTTACTCAGAACAAAGAAAAAGTACTGGTAGTAGAAACAAGAATTCAATATGATGATACGGTTTTTGGAAAAAAGGGCAAAGTTTGTTTATATTTCACTTCCGGAACGGAACAGCTTGCCATGGTGAGTGTCGTGTGGGAAGAAGAATTTGAGCCGGCTGATAAATTAAAAAAAATATTCGAGTCAGAATATGGAACGCCTCAGATTTTAAAAGATTATTCCGAAAAGTACATATGGGATAAAGCCGGGATAAGATTAACCTATGCTTTCGGACAGACAAAAGTGTATTATCTTGGCGGCAAATATTATAATGAATTTGAACGAGAAAGAAGGAAGGGTCATTAATAGATGAAACCAAAAATCAAAGTGTTTTACAGGGGAAAAAGAAGTATCGGTGTGGGCTTAATTATCGCTACTATGATCTTACTCGTACAGTTTCTAGCTGGTGCGGCAAGCGGG
>JAHIZQ010000042.1 GCA_018814505.1 Candidatus Omnitrophota bacterium | reverse complement strand
TTCGTGTTCTGGAGATTGACCACGTTTATTTTTGGGCGACGCATCAGGGGGCAGAGATAGATCTCGTTTTTAATAAAGGAGGGCGGATGTATGGAGTGGAAATTAAACGGGCTGATGCTCCGATAATGACACCATCTATGCGTATTGCGCTGGATGACTTAAAACTCGAAAAGATTGCGGTTATTTATCCTGGTAAAAGACGTTATTCTCTGCATAAACAAGTTAACGTTGTTCCGTTCGATGAAATATTTAGCGGAATGAAGGGGGTCTTTGGTTAATTGGTTACTGAGGCGCAGTCTTGTGAAACCGCGGAGCGCTTTAGAAATACCGCAGGTATAAAAAAGCTCCTTATAACATTTTCAAAAAACCATTCAACAATGTGTTTTTCCCCATGTTTCAAAAGATCTTAATTCGCTTAAAGGGATTAGGGTTTTCCATTCTTCTTAGCCTTCATTTGCTCGTGTTAGAGTCGGCTCAATATTTGCTTAAACATTAAATTTTGGTTAGTACTTAGGTTTTAACCCCGCATGACAATTTAAACATTTAGTGCTGCTAGATGATTAAAGAATCTCGAAATCCAACCTTCTTTATCAACCTTTTGTTCATTCCTCCTTTCCATTTACTGATATTCGGCTGATTTAACTTTGTTTTATATTAGGCCGGCTCTTATCGTAACTGTCACCTTTCATTTATCACAGTCAATTTAACACAAGCCATTTTTAGATTGTCAAGGGTATATAAACCGCTCTGATTCGCTTTGCTCATCGAGGGCCCTTGACAATCAATGGCTTGTGTTTCATTTCCTTTAGATAAAAGAAAGGAGACAAACGATGAGGGCAAATTATAAAACAAAGTTAAATCAAATATCCGATCAATCCTACATATTCACAGGGATGAAAATCAGCGGTTTAAACTCCAGCAGCAGGGTTAAAGTCATGTCTAGCAAAAAAGCCGTCTTTAATTATGTTTGCCTTGAATATTGGATAACGGAAGATAAACGTTATGTCATGCCTTGCACCTCTAGAAAGGATGCCGTTAAGTTTATTAGAGATTCTAATGTTAATCAATTGCTTGTCTGTACTGGGTGTAAATTATGAGGTCTTTTAAATCATATAATCTTAAAAACAGTTTGAGAAAGGGGGTGATATTTTATTTGAATATTAATCTAGGGAGCCTTCTTGTTTTATTAACTTATCGGGGGATAAGCCGTAAGGGGATAGGGGGAAAGAGAAGGCTCCCTACTACACTAAAAAAAAGGAGGTTTGTATATCATGAGAAATGAAAATTCGGAGTTTAACTCTAAACTTAACATTAATAAACCAGCAGGGTTTCTTAACTCTCCGTTTAACGAAATAACTATTTATACGGTCATAAGGATACTCTTTAAAATGAAATCAAATTTAGGGTTAGAGGCTATGCTTCAATATATGGAAAAATATCAAGATACCATTGAGAAAAATAATCCTCAATTGCAAGAGACGGTTTCAAAAGCTGTTTTGCACCTTAATGTTCTGCAAATGTACAAAGAGGGGATTCAATCTGATTAAATAATAAGGGGGGAGCTTTTGCTCCCCTTGATGGGTTAGAGGTAAATACTTCGTATTTTTTCCTTGCCGGGCAAAAATTATGACAAGAGAGCCCGAATCATGCTGTTTTTAATTGTTAATTATTTAAAGATGTAGAAAAAATTCTTTTAGATGGTGGGCTTGTTGCCCAATTTCGCATATGACATTTACACGAAATACAGGGTAAGGACTATTATGTACATTAGTATAAAATAGTCTTGACTAATTTATACAAAATGATAAACTTGTCATATGAAAAGAATTTATACACAGATCATTAAAGAACATATTGCCGACCATAAACAAATGATTTTTCTTGTTGGGCCAAGACAGGTAGGAAAGACAACTGTGAGTTTAATGGCTCAGGAATTTTCTCATGAATTGGCTTATTTGAATTGGGATAATTTGGATCATAGAAAAATAATCCTTGAAGGGCCTTCGGCTATCGCACAATTTATAGGGATACATAAAATTTCAAAAAACTTACCAGTTGTTGTTTTTGATGAAATTCACAAATTTGGTAAATGGAAACAGTTTTTGAAAGGATTTTATGATACCTATAAAGATCAGGTCAAAATCATTGTCACTGGCAGTGCGAAACTCGATATTTATAAAAGAGGAGGCGATAGCCTTATGGGAAGATATTTTCCATATCGCGTACATCCATTATCGCTTGCTGAATTAATGAATACAGCCATTAGGAAAAAAGAAATACAAAAGCCTTCTGTGCCAAGCAAGGATTCTTTTAAAAAATTATTAAAATTTGGAGGATTTCCTGAACCGTATCTAAAAAATAATACGCGATTTTCTAACCGCTGGCAATCTTTGCGTCAGGATCAATTGATTAAAGAAGACATTCGTGATTTGACAAGAATACAAGAATTAGGGCAGATGGAAGTCTTAATTGAACACTTAAAATGGCAGGCAGGAGGACTTGTCAATTATAGTACCTTGGCCAGTAAAAGTCATATGACTGTTCGTACCATTACAAAATGGCTTGAAACTTTATATTCAACATATTTTTGTTTTCCAATTCGGCCTTGGACCGTTAATGTTCCCAGATCACTCGTAAAGGAACCGAAAATATATTTGTGGGACTGGGCTTTAATTAAAGATGAGGGGGCACGGTTTGAAAATTTAGTTGCGTGTCATTTACTTAAGGCAGTGCATTTTTGGCAGGATTTTGGGTTCGGCGAGTATAAACTATGGTTTTTAAGGGATAAAGAGAAAAGAGAAGTGGACTTTTTAGTGACAAAAAATAATCAACCATGGTTTTTGGTGGAATCAAAATTATCTGAGAGTAAAGCTCTAAACAAAAATTTGTTCTATTTTCAGGAAAAGCTGGGTATGGAGTATGCTTTTCAAGTGGTAGCTGATATGCAGTATGTTGATAAAGATTGCTTTGAATATAAAAAACCAGTGATTGTGCCTGTAGAGACATTTTTATCGCAGTTGGTTTAGGCTACGTGTGCTTGGAATCCTCAAGATATTGCAGCGAAATGTATCTGATAGTTATCCCCGAAATCTTTAGCGGGAATTTAAAAAGATGCAGGGAAAAAGGGAGCCAAATAGTTTGGCTCCCTTTTTTTTCTGTCTTTGCTATATAAAGGGGGGATATATTGTTAATTAAGGATGGGTTTAATAGCGGATGTTTGGGTATATAAGCTTTGTTTTTAAAGGAATGTTGATCTTATTATTTTGCGTAACATTACGTGCTAAGAACCGGTTCAATATTTGCTTAAGTATTTATTGCCGGTGGATAAACTGTTTCTACTAAAGCCTTTCTTTTAGTCCCTTATAACAACACAAATATATGATGCCTGATGGTTTTATTTAATCATCTATTAGAGTTGTTATTTTTTTCTTCCTATTTGTTTTTTTCATCAGGAAAATACTTCGTATTCTCTCTTTGCCCGGCAATCCATAAGCCGAACCAACCACGCTGACGCCTATGACTGCATACGGCGCGCTGAATCAAACGAAAACCCTTATATCCTGGATATTAGGTTCGAGCGTCTTTTCCTGGACTAGTTGCTATGTAGACGCTCGATTTTGATTTAACGGGATAATTCGGGCTTTCTATGCCCTGCTTAATAGAAAAGGGACTTAACTTGTTTCCTTACGTTCTGAGCAGAGTTTCTTCGGTTCAACGCGCCAGTCCAACGGATTTTTTTGGGACATAAAAAAGGCAGAATTTTGGAACATTAATTCTGCTGCTTAAAATTCCACCTTAATTAACTTAAAAAAATCCTCAAACGCTTCACTTTTAAGACATCGCCCTTGTTCTGCAAACGTCTAGTTTGCGCTTAGCCAAAACCCGTAGCGGTTGTAAAAAGTTAAGTTTAACCGGTTAGAAAAAAGGAGTGTGCGAAATGGCTAGATTGTTCCCGATGATCATTATTATGGAGTTTTTTATAGCTTGTTTTATTTGTTTGTTTAACAGGCAGTTTCCTCAGGCTTGGTTTTATTTCTTCAGCGCAACTATAAATATAACTGTTTTGTTTATGTGAAAGGAGTTTCAAATGAAAAAACAAAAATTAGCTGAATTACACGCGCAATATCAACAGGAATACAAAGAAAAAACGTTAAATGTCAACCGTGTAAAAAGTTACTTTTTGCCGAGATTAAATGAGTTAGGAGTTATTAACAAAGATAAGTATTTGGAAATATTAGATACATGGACGCAGGCAAAGAAAACACAGAATCCTTATATACGTATCTTGTTCTGGAACAACTTCTATTGGCATATGACTAACTGTTGGAGATTGGCAAACGGATATATAACGCTTGAATCGTATCATGAATTAAAAGAGCAAGCTAATCAGAATCTTAATTAATCAGTAATAGGGTAAATCGAAAGGGGTGTTTTAAATGGGTAATTTTAATATTTATGAAGAAGTAACTAATAGAATCATTGAATCTCTGGAAAAAGGCGTTGTCCCATGGCGTAAACCCTGGGCTTGTGGTTTACCTAGAAATTTCTTAACTAAGAAATATTATAGAGGTATTAATTCATTCTTGCTTTACAACACGCCGCATAAAGAACCTTATTATTTGACGTATCTCCAGATTCAAAAACTGGGTGGGACTCTTATAAAAGGGTCTAAATCCTACATTGTTGTATTTTGGAAATGGATCGAAAATAAACATGAATATGTCAGTGATAAGTGCGAAGATCTAAAAACAAAAACACCGTTTCTTAGGTATTACAGAGTATTCAATATTGAGCAGACTACAGGGATTGATTATGTGCCGTATGATATTAATGCTAATCATGATGTTAGAAATATTGATAGATGTGAACAGATTATCAATAACTATAAAACCTGCCCGAATATTACACACAATGAACAAAGAGCTTATTACTCGCCTTCTTCTGATTATATAAATATGCCGGTCAGGGCATCATTTAATTCGTCAGAAGCATATTATTCAACATTATTCCACGAAATAACCCATTCAACAGGCCACATTAACAGGCTCAATAGAAAAGGTATTAGTGAATCGGCATTCTTTGGTGATCAGAACTACTCGTTTGAAGAGCTTGTTGCTGAAATGGGGGCGAGTTTCTTATGTGCTGAATCCGGTATTCA
>JAHIZQ010000001.1 GCA_018814505.1 Candidatus Omnitrophota bacterium | reverse complement strand
CTAATTTCTAAATCCGCCGCTGAACGCCCATCATCCATAAAAAGCTTGCCACGCCGAGAAAGATAGTTTTTTATACAATCTTTTTCTGCGCACATTTCTGAATTATATTTTCCGGTTAAAAAACTTTTGTCACTTATAAGGGTTTTACACTTTTTATTCCATATCTTTTTGCCGGTAAAAAGATGCGTCAAAAACGACATCCGCCTATAATCATCGTATACTAGCGCCTTACGCAACCCCCTTTGCCCGACACCTAACGCGTCATTAACATCTGCCAGTTTTCCGCTTTCTATAGCTTGTCTTGCCTTTATTATTTTCTCAAAATAATTCTTGTCCAGTTTTTTGTGGTATGTTTCTCTGATTCTCGATATTGTGTTTGTAAGATTCAAATTCAAAGGTTTATAATCCAATTCAGCTATACTGCCGCCTTCATGGGCTTTTACAAAAATATTCAGCATTGGACTATTAATGAGCGTTTCACATCCAAATTCATCAAAGACCCATTCAATAGAACTTATTTTTTTGCCAGCTTTTTGCTCTATCTTGTCCGCCATATCCTGTGCTTTTATCAGGTGATTATATACCCCTGCTCTCAGATGCGGCAAATACAATCCACCGAAAACACCATGCCAATACGCGCAACTTGATTGAGCTTTATACAATTCTTTCTTTGCTTCGTTAATTTTACCCGAAAGCCCCAAAGAAATGCTTTGCGAATCCAGATCTTTTACCCTGTCGCTGACTAAAAGCATTCTTTTATACATACGACCTGATTCATGATATTTTTCAAAAAAATTATTAAAATTCCCACCGCTCCATTTCATCATTTCAGGATAACTTGATTCAGGAACATATTTTATTTCTTCAGCATTGGACGATTCCAAAACCTCTGAATAAGTCACCGTCTGAATTTGTTCATCATTTTTTTCTATAAGCTGAAAAAAATCTTCAAGCCAGCTCTTTTTGTATACCAATCTGGAAGTGTACGGCCATGCACCGAATTTTTCTCCATCATCAGCAAAGAAAAAATACATATTTTCGTTTGGAACGGCCGCCGTTTTATCCGCCATATAGTTTATCACTGCCTCCGGACGGCTAAAAGGCATCAAATATCTAAGTTTCGTTGACGCGGGAAATAGTACAATTCTTTTATTATTTCGACTTATAGAATATGGCTTTAAGACTTTGTTTTCGTTTATTCCGGCATTAACCAAATGATAATCATCAATAATCGTATACTTTATTCCGGCATTCATCAAAGTATCCACGAGAGACTCTCCCCACACCCTTTCCGCTATCCAAGCTCCTTTGGATTTTACACTAAAAATCCTTGCTATGATATCACTGTTCATTTCCAACTGTTCGAGCCGATCCCTCTCCGGGATCATTGTCATAACAGGGTCAAAACAACCGCCTCCAATAAGTTCAACCTGACCACGACAAACTAAGTTTCTTACTTTTTCGATATATTCAGGGTGTTCCTGCTCCAGCCATTCCAATAAATTGCCCGAATAATGAAACGAAACTTTAATATTTTTAAAATTCTCCAATATCCCCAAAAAAGGCTTATAGGCGGTCTGATAAGCCTTTTCAATTTCACGGTTAAAATTAAATACCGGTTGATAACAATGAAAAGCCATTGCAAAGTTTATTTTTTTATTTCTACCGTTTCTTTTTACTATCATTGATTACATCCATAATTACTTCGCATAATTTTAAAGTATCATGCCGTACAAAAGCTTTCATCCCGGCAACATGTGCCTTAACTAATTTTATTCTTTCACGTTTAAACCATTTTTCATCTTTTTCATCAAACCGCACGGGAAACTTATTTTCAAACTTATACTTCTCATATAAAAGCTTGGGTATTTTTGAAACATTCGCTATACAGTAATTTATAATATCCGGATGAGTATGTTCTATTATCGCCCCCACATGATCACTGACAGAATAATCATCAGTTTCACCTATCTCGCTCATAATATTGCATATGTAAAGTTTAACCGCTTTTGACTTAACTATCGCGTCCTGTATGCCTTTTATTAAGAGATTAGGCATTACACTTGTATACAAACTACCAGGCCCCAAAATAATAGCATCAGCTTGCCTTATCGCGTCTACTGACTCTTGCGTAGCTTCGCAATCCTTTGGCAGAAGAAAAAGCCGTTCCACGGGACTGTCTTTTTCTTCACGTATTTTGCACTCACCAATCGTTTCTTTTCCGTTTTCTCTGCGCGCTACAAGCTTAACTGTTTGTAATGTCGCGGGTAAAACATTCCCCATTATAGCAAGAACCTTGCTCGACTCTTTAATTGCTCTAGCAAAGTCTCCCGTAACACGAGAAAGCGCCGTAATAAATAAATTCCCAAAATTATGACCGTAAAGCCCTGTTCCTTTTTCAAAACGAAACTGAAAAAGCGCGCCAAGAAGATCCTCAGAATCCGAGAGCGCGACTAAACAGTTACGAATATCTCCCGGCGGAAGAACTCCAAATTCTTCGCGAAGCCTTCCCGAAGAACCTCCATCATCCGCTACCGTCACTATAGCCGTAATGTTACTAGTTTTTTGTTTTAACCCCGTTAAAAGCGTGGATAGACCTGTTCCTCCACCAACAACCACAATTTTAGGACCTCTTTCTAAAATACGTCTTTCATAAATTTTTTCCACAAGTTTATCTTCGTTTCTCGCGGGCGCCGGAACCAAAACTGTCATTAACGATTTTAATATACGTTTAACCGCTAGTATTACACACAAAATGCCCAAAACAATAATAAGACCCGCCATAGCTCTATTTTCGGTAGTTCTTTCAGAAATAACTATAACAAACCCCATTGAAATCATTAAAATTCCAAAAATGGAGAGAAAAATCCACCGTTTAACAAGCATTCCAGGATATAACCATTTCAGCTTTTCCATATATGCAATCCAACGTAAACTGACATCCGCATTTATTGCGTTTTCTTACGTTCCTCTTCTTTAATAATTTTTAAGACATCCTGCGAATTCTTTACAGCCAGCAATCTATCTCTAATAAACTTATCGTCTAACAATCGCGATATCTTGGCTAAAGCTTTTAGATGAGGTCCGGGTGTTTCTCCTGGAGCTATTAAGAGGAAAAAAATATGAGTAGGCTCTCCGTCAAGCGATTTAAAATCAAGACCATTTTTTGAAATCCCAAAAGCCGCAATCATTTTTTTTATTTTAGGGCATTTAGCGTGCGGAATAGCAACATTTTTACCTATGCCGGTAGATCCTAACATCTCTCTTTCCTGGAGTCTTTTAAGTATTTCATTTTTGACGACTTTTTTAATATCTCCGGAACCCACCAACAAATCCACAAGTTCTGAAAGCACTTTTGACTTCTCTTGCGATTCGAGGTTTACAGCAATAGCATCCTTACTTAATAAATCCACTATGTTCATTATTTCAGCTCTCCTTTTTCAATCATTAATGGGCATTTGGACTCTGGATAAAAATGGAGCGGGTGATCGGGCTCGAACCGACGACAATCACGTTGGCAACGTGATGCTCTACCAACTGAGCTACACCCGCCCTGGGCAATTACTGACTAAACGAAACGACCAACCGGCCGACTATATTGGTACCCGCACAAGGGCTCGAACCTTGGACCCACTGATTAAGAGTCAGTTGCTCTACCAACTGAGCTATGCGGGCATTGGTTTTACTAAGTTCGGAGCGTATTATAGCATAGATTTAAAATTAATTTCAAGTAGATATATTACTAATTCGCAAAAAACAAGTTTTGCCAGTTTCGCACTGTAAAATACCCGATGTTTTACAGTGTTATACCGATATTTGTGCTTTATATAAATCCATCCTTAATTCTTCATATTTTGCCGGCTCTGCTTCGGGAATAAATAGATAATAACCATTTTCCTTTTCTACAGCTATATTTGAACCTTTGGTATTGATTTTTTTTCCAAAAGCTAGATATAAACTAAACCTCAACATCTGAACAATTCTTACATAACTTTTTTCGTTCATATTACGATTATCTACCCCTGCCAAAAAAGCATTATGCCGTTTTTTAAAATTTTCAAAAGTTTTAGATTCTACAGCGCCTCTACCGGCCAAAATTATGATCTTAGAATTAAGTCCTTCGATGTTTTCTTCCCTTATAAGATTTATTAAATCCTCATCTTTTCCTAAAACGAACGTTATACCTTTTTTCGCGCAAACTCCACGTATCGAGCTAATAAGAGGATTCAACCCATTATATTGTTCATTACCTTTTTCATATCCTTTTATCCAGCTTGTTCCAAGCGCAAAAACAATAGCTGGTTTTTCTTCTCCCACGGCACGGGGTTTGTTCCATTTCTCTTGCGTTAGTATAAACGCATCCTTTAGCATCCTAGCATTAACTCTCTCTTCGGAAATTATTACATTAACGTTAAGTTCTTTTTTTGTACTTTCCTCCATATCAATTGCCGGAACTGTTTCCATATCAACATCTAACGACTCCATAGTTTTATACCTTGTAAGATTTAATGTATTTGATTCTCTTTGTAATTTCGGAACAATAACGTAATTCAAATCCACAGTTAACTTGACTTCAGATAAAGAGCATAACGCATTAATAGTCCCCAGCCATCTCTCATTCATATTTCGTAACATCTCTAAATCTTCTTGTTCAAATTTCTTAGTTTTTGAAGACTTCCAAACAATGGGATCTATCGAGTTTAAATCGCTACGAATGCGATCAAACGCTGTAGCGTTAACTGCTTGTTTTAAAATTTTTATTATCATCATTTCGAGACATACCCGAATAAGTTTTTAAAACCTCTATGATTTCGGGAACACATTTATTCAAATTATCCAGTTTTGTTCGCATTGCTTCTGTAAGGATTCCTTCCGGGGATAAATTTTTTATTATGTCTGCCATTTTATCACAAATCGGCTGTAATATGCTTTTTAGTTCCAGAGTATATTCTTTTACTGCTTGGATTGGTGTAATGTTTTTCTTTTTATCGTTAATATCTTGTTCTCGCGCGAAATTTATCGGAACATAAACGGCAAATGTTGTTCCTTTTCCTTGTTCCGACATTACTTTTACCTTTCCTCCGGCATTTTTCGCGATATCAAAAACTATTGCTAGCCCCCGTCCTCTACCAAGCGAAGTACCTTTTGTACTAAAAGTATCGCCGCTTCTTATCTTTACCATATCCTTTTTCGTCATACCACACCCATTGTCTTTTGCCTTTAAGACTACATACGCGCATCCATCTATTTCCATTTTTGAAAGTTCAATTTCAAACTTAAATTCTAAACCCGCCCGTTTAGCATCCACAGCATTAGTAAACAAGTTTTCTAAAAGATATATTAAATCCGCCCTTGAAATATGCACTCTGCCTCTTCCCGGCGCGAACACAACTTTAACATCAATGTTTTTCTTCTTCCACCATTTGGCCCATTTATTTACGGTTTTTCTAAACTTCGCATATGAAATTTCATTTTCATAATCCTGCACACCGTTTTTTTTCCATATTTTAATTGTCTTAAGCCACTTTTGCGCTTTCAGTTTATCCCGATAAATACTTTCACTATTTAATCCCGATACTTCCCGTAAACATCCCTTAGGCGAATCAAACTCTTTTAAAAAAATCCACGATCTTTCGTTAAATATCGACAGTTGCCCCAATAATCTTATCGTCAAGTTAATCATGTATAAGGACAAATGTGGATTACAATAATACTGATAATGCTTAATAATTCCGGAATAAAACAATTTGAAATCAGCGTTGATCTTTTTCCCTTCTAAAATAAGTTCTTCCAATTCATCATTTTTGCTATTAAGATTTTCTTTTAGTTTT
>JAHIZQ010000041.1 GCA_018814505.1 Candidatus Omnitrophota bacterium | reverse complement strand
TGGCTCCAACCGGACGCCTGCCTAAAAAGTAGTCAGTAGTATTAGAATCCTCAGATGATGGTGTTTTTGTGTCGCTTTCATAGACTCGATGAATGTTAGTTAAAAAGATGTTGCCAGTTTTTCGCACAATCCCTACCTCATCCTGTAAATGCACCGTCAGTTGAAAATCATCGCGCCAGTTATGGGCTTCATAACCGTTATCTGGTAATACTGGATCCTGATAAAAGATTTTCAAGCCGTCAAAATCCGTTCTTATACGATCCAAAACAATAATGTTAGGCGTTATGAGTAAAAAGTTGCGAGCCAGTGTTGAATCTGTTTCATAGAGTTTATGAAAGTAGCTCCAGGCTAAAACAAGGCTTAAAACTTTCGTTTTACCACTTCCGGTTGCCATTTTGACTACAAACCGCCGCCAGCTTTCAGAAAACATCCCTGCAGAAATCGCACCGGAACTATCAAAGCGCATAAGATCATACTTGTCTTTTACTTTTACTACGTCATAAAGGTATATAATCGTTTCCATCGCCTCTCTCTGAGCAAAGTAGTAACGAAACTCGGCTGTTGTACCATCTGCTTGCGGAAGAATATGCTGTTTTTGAAACCACCAAGAAAGCAGAGCCTTGCTTGTATCAGTTGCGCCGGCATACCCGCTTTCCCGCCACTCTTTTACCTTTTTGCGAAGCGTTGCTACCAGCGGAGGAAGCAACTTATCGTATCCTTGCTCACGCAATGCCTCATCAGCCGGAAACCAACGGATATCCGGATCAAGAATCTCAAAAGGTGATGTTGGAAATTTAGGGTGTAATGCCATTTTATTTAATCATCCTCGTCATTATTAAAAAAGCTCTCTACTATACCTTTCGGATTGACTCTTTGATCTGTGTTTATCTCAAGTTTTTTGCTCTCTGACTCTATTTTCATACTGAAAGTAGAGTCCGGATTCTTCTTTTGTATCGAAATTATGAGGTTTAAAACATTCACCAATAAGTCAGCGCTAGCAATTACTAGGGCAGTAACCTGCATCGCATCAAGGGCTTTTCTTATTATGATTTCGGGTTTAATCTTTGGATCGAGCTTTTTCAGTTCTACCTCTAGCTCCCTCTGAAAAAATCTGTCGGAATTGACTGTTATTTTTACAGTGTTCATTTTAGCCTCCGTTTAGCAAATGTATATAAGACAGATAGTCGTTATTTTTGTTTTTGTAAGGGTATTTTTTATACTCTCGTTTATTTTCAAATATTCCCACAACTACGTACAAACCATGTTCTCCATCATCAAGTGTCTTAACTTTAGCAACCAAAATTACTCCAATATAAGTTCCTTGATGATTAATATCTAGCGGGATATAGTGATCATTAATCTGATTAGCCATTCCGTTTAAGGCGCTTTTTGCCATTATGTCACCATGTAAATCTCGATGAGTTGTGCTTGCTATACCAGTGACGATTTTCATAATTTTTTCTAAACCGTTACCTCAATGACTTTCATTGTGTCGTTGCCAAAAATGTCAACGACTTTTACAGCGACTTTACGCCGACCCGGACTGCATTCATGAAATACGCTTTTTAGCTCGAGCGAGCGGTCTTTTTTGGTTCGGAATGACTGCCACTCGTTTTCAAAAATATAGTCTCCTGTCCAAACTTCCTCGTACTGGTCGAATTTCATTTGTTTAGGATCCTCCGACCCAATAAGCCTTTTTTGTTCCAGATCTGCGTTTGCCTTCCTCATCCTAACGATTTCTTTTTTGCTCTCAAAGTCAAAATCCACCGCCCAGTAGTCAATCCAATCAGTCCATTTCTTGGTTAACACTTCCTTACTAACAATGCCATTTTTATCTTTCTCTACTTTGATAATCTGACCATTCTCTACTACCAGCTTTTTTCTGCCGTTTTTAAGTTGAGACTCCACATTAGCAATTGAATCTTGGTTATAAAAAACAGAGAAATCGGTTAACTCTACCGCTACGGAATGACCTTTTGTATGGGGTTTAACTTCAATATAGGCCACATTGTAAAACACCACTTGGTTTTTCTCAATTGCTCTTTTGTCAAACACTTCCGGAGGAATATATTTGAGCGCCAGATCAACACCTTTATCTTTGGCTTCTTCTTGAATCTTCGGGAAAAGACCCATCTCAAACTCAAAAGCCAAAATATCAACCTTAGTTATCTGTTTTTCAACACACTCGTTGACAACTTCTTCTGCAAACAAACGGGAAACAGGTAAGTTTATGGGCCCTATTACCACCATCCGAGAGGATTTTTTGCCGTGGAAGGTGCGAAATCCCGTTATTGCTTGCGCTTGATAGGCTCGCAGAATTAAATCAACAAACTCTTGCTCTCTTTGTTTAATCTGTTTCCTCTTTTCTTCATCTCGTAAGTTAGGGTTAACGCCAATATAATGCTGACGCTCATACTTGCCGAGGTTTAAAATCTCAAATGCTCGATAGTCTTTACCATCTTTTTTTAACTCCCGTTGCACCTCTATCATTCGCTTGCGAGTGGTATGAATGGCAAACTTTCCCAAATCAGAAACAATCCACTTTCTACCCAGTTTTTCAGCAATGGCAGCTGTAGTTCCGCTTCCAATAAAAAAATCAGCAACAACATCACCATTATTGGAAGAGGCTTTAATTATTCTTTCTAACAATGATTCAGGTTTTTGAGTAGGATAATCGACATTTTCTATTGCATTACCTTGTAATCTATATATGTCGATCCACCAATCTTCTGGAATTTTCCCGCCCTTTTTTAATCTATCTTTGTGTTTTTCCTCTGCACTTAAAGCTTTATACAGACCTGTTTCTCCAGCCC
>JAHIZQ010000006.1 GCA_018814505.1 Candidatus Omnitrophota bacterium | reverse complement strand
TCACAATTTAAAAAAGCACTTGAAAACGGAAAGTTTGTTATAACAACCGAGATAGGGCCGCCGAAAGGTGTGTCAATGGAATCGGTTTTTCGAGAACTAGAATGCGTCAAAGGTAGAGTTGACGGAGTGAATGTCACTGATCAGCAAAGTTCGATTATGCGTTTGGGGTCAATAGCCGCTAGCAGGTTTCTTAATGATCATGGATATGAGGCAATATGTCAAATGACCTGCAGAGATCGTAATAGGATAATGCTTCAATCGGATATTTTGTCTGCGTACGCTTTAGGAATCCGCAATATGCTGGTAATGACTGGAGACCACCCTCTTTTAGGAGATCATCCCCAGGCGAAACCTGTGTATGATTTGGATTCAGTTGGACTCTTGCACGCTTTTAATGAACTTAAATCAGGGCGGGACCTTGCGGGCAACGCTTTACAGTCGTCACCGGATTTTTATGTGGGTGCGGTCGTAAACCCGGGCAGTGATTCTCTGGAGCCGGAAATAATAAAAATGGAGAAAAAAGTTAAGGCTGGCGCGCAGTTTTTTCAGACACAGGCTATTTTTGATCCCAAACTATTTGAGGGTTTTGTAAACGCGATTAAACACCTACGTTCTAAGATCAAACTTTTAGGAGGAATAGTTCCATTGCGGTCAGCTAAAATGGCCCGCTATATGAACGCAAATATACCGGGAGTCATTATTCCTGATGGGATTATTGATAAACTGGAAAACAGTTCAGATGTTGAAACTGAGTCGGTAGCTATTTCGTATGATTTAATGATGTCGATTCGCGAGATGTGCGACGGTGTTCATTTTATGCCTATACGGGCAAATCATCTTGTCGCGCGAGTCTTGGATAAAGTAAAAGTTTAGCTTTAGGGGATAACGAAAATGGACAGAAAAAAATTTACAGTATTGGATTTTCAAAGAAAAAAATATGAAGATAAACCTATAACCATGCTTACGGCATATGATTGTACCATGGCGCGTATTATAGATTCAGCCGGTATAGACGCCATATTGGTGGGAGATTCTCTTGGCATGGTTGTTGTAGGTTATGAATCTACAATACCTGTAACAATGGATGAGATGTTGCATCATGCCAAAGCCGTAAAACGTGGGATTACAAAAGCTTTTCTTATTGGTGATATGCCGTTTATGTCGTATCAGATAAGCAATGAAGACGCTGTGCGTAACGCGGGGCGTTTTGTCAAGGAAGCCGGATGTGAAGCTGTAAAAATTGAAGGAGGCAAAGAGATTATTCCCAGAATAAAAGCTATTATTGACGCGGGAATACCTGTTCTTGCGCATATTGGGCTTACTCCTCAAAGTGTAAGCAAACTTGGTGGGTATAAGGTTCAGGGTAAAACTGCTGAATCCGCGGCAAAACTTATAGCTGACGCGGTTTCACTTGAAAAAGCGGGTTGTTTTTCTATCGTGTTGGAATGTGTTCCGGCACAGTTAGCCTCAAAAATAACGAATAAATTAAATATCCCTACAATTAGTATCGGCGCAGGGAAAGAGTGTTCTGGTCAGGTTTTAGTGACAAACGATATTGTCGGATATTTTGATAAATTTGTACCTAAGTTTGTAAAACAGTATGTTAAAATTCATGATTCAATTTCAAAAGCTGTCAGCTCATTTAAAGAGGATGTTGAGTCACGTTCTTTCCCCGACGAAGAACATTCATTTTAGTGTTTCATATGTGACGTGGTAGAATAATTAGGCATGGATAAAGTATGAGATCATACATAGAACAAACGTGGGACAAAATTTTCGGGATACGTGAAGCTAAACGTATTTTTGTCGCGGCTACACGTCAAAATGTAGGAAAAACGACAGTTTCACTTGGATTGATTGCCACGTTATTTGACACGTTTCGCAAAATAGGATTTATAAAACCGGTTGGACAACGGTATCTTGTCGAAGACGGATTCAAAGTTGATGAAGATTCGGTTTTAATGGAAAAAATATTCAAGTTTAATTTCTCCCTGCAGGACATGTCTCCGATTGCGGTGGAACGTGGATATACCGAAAAATTTCTCGATAACAAAAATGTCGTGGATACTGCCCGTGAAATTAAGAAAGCTTTTAATCACGTAGCTGAAGATAATGATTTGGTTGTTATTGAAGGGACGGGGCATGCCGGGGTAGGGTCAGTTTTTGATTTATCTAACGCGGCAGTAGCCAGAATGCTAAATTCACGTGTTATTTTGATTTCTCCCGGAGGCATTGGCAATGCTATCGATGAGATTATGCTCAATAAATCCGTGTTCGACAAAATGAATGTAAAAGTTGCCGGAGTAATTGTTAATAAAGTTTTACCTCAGAAATATGAAAAGGTGAATAGATACGTAAGAATGGGGCTTGGCAGGCTTGGGATACCGGTTCTGGGAGTTGTTCCATATGTTGACATGCTTGATATCCCGACAATGCAGGATTTTAGGGAAGAATTAGATATGCATGTTTTATGTGGAGAGAAATTTCTTGATCGGCAAATGAGAAAGATTCTTGTCGGTGCAATGGAGGTTAAAGAAGCTGTACAGCATATAGATGATGATAGTTTGGTAATAACGCCTGGCAATAGGTCAGATCTTATTAATCTTTTGATTAAAGTTAACGCGGGACGATTCAGAAT
>JAHIZQ010000004.1 GCA_018814505.1 Candidatus Omnitrophota bacterium | reverse complement strand
TTTTTGAAATCCTCAACCTTTTTATAGGTCAGGTTAAAACGAAAATGCCTGCCGGAAAAGTATTGGCAGGTCAGGATAAATATGTCTCAGATATTCAACAGCAGACTCGAGCAATGTTTAGTACGGCATATGAGCCTGTGTTGGAACGCTACATTGGTAAGAAAGTTGTTTTAAAAACAGTGTCTGCTGAAGAAAAAATAGAATATTCTGGAGTGCTTAAAAATTATACGTCTGAATTTATCGAAATTATGGATGTTGGCATAAAAAGAAAAACAGAAAAAGACAACATAGAACGATGTAAAGCGGATCTTATTATTCCGCGTACCTTAGCGGCTGTAAGACACGCGGGTGAATAAATCCGGGAGAATTGAGCATGAAAATATTAGGAATAAGCGCAAGCCCGCGTATGGATGGAAATACAGATATTTTTTTGAATAAGGCTTTGGACGGCGCTATAGCAAAAGGAGCTAAGACAGATAAAATTTTCTTACGAGATTTAAGAATTTTGCCTATTCAAGAGGCGGAATATGAAGCGGTTAACTCTGAGGGGTTTTCGGTTACCCGGGATGACATGGAGATAATCTACCGTAAATTGCGTGAATGTGACGCGGTTATTCTGGCTTCGCCGATCTTTTTTGGAAGTCTTTCCAGCTTGGCAAAAACCATGATAGATCGGTTTCAATGTGTGTGGCTGGCAAAAAACATTTTAAATAAAACTCTTTATCCGACACAAAGAAAAGGCGCTTTTATTTGCGTGGAAGCATCTTTTAGGGTGGATTTCTTTGAAAACGCGAAGTCTATTGTCAGGCATTTTTTTGCGACGACAAACATAAAATATGAAAAAGAAATTTTCTGCCCGGGAGTAGATAAAAAAGGTAAAGTTTTGGAAAAACCGGGAGTTTTACAAGAAGCGTACGAATTGGGGATTCAGCTGGTTTGTTGATGTAGTATGGCGCGTGTCGTATATCGTCTTTAAAAAAATGCAAATCGACATATGACATCCGATTTTGCTTGGTCGCGGTTTGTGCTGAACCGGCAAACTAGGTAACGTAGATGTAACACTTTCGCGGGATGCCTGGCGCAAAACGAAGAAAAGAGCATCTTCAATGTTTCGCGCCAGGCATCCCGCGAAAATGTTAGCCGGCTAATCTGAAGCGTGTAACGTGCTACGCGCTTCGTGTATTGAATTGAAAGGAATAATAAATGAGCCCGTGTAAGAAATGTACAGCTAAGTGTTGCAAATATTTTGCTTTTCAGATTGATACGCCTAAAAATAAGAATGATTTTGAAAATGTCAGGTGGTATCTTGCCCATAAAAACGTAAAAGTTTTTATTGAAAAACGTAAATGGTACATGGATATTGCCAATAGTTGCCGGTATCTTGATGAAAACCATAGGTGTCAAATATATGAAAAACGTCCTCTTGTTTGCCGGGAACATGATACTACGGATTGTGAACGTGGATCCGGAAAATTCGATCATGATTATGTTTTTCGAAACATGGAAGAATTTGATAAATATCTTCGCGTACGGTTTTCGCGCCGCAAATGAAAAATTGTATAACGCGTCTTATTTGGCACGTATGTGCCCGTCAATATGCACACTTTTCGCGGCATGTTTTCTCCAAAACGAAGATAAGAGCGTTCTTCAAGTTTTTGAGAAAGTACGCCGCGAAGGCGTAAGGCGAGTAATCGTCATTACCTTCGGTCACAAGGGCCTCCCCTACTTTTTAACAATTTTACCTTGCTAAAAACAAATCACGCTATATACTTGACTATAAATATAACAAAATGGGGATACACTTATGAAAATTGCAAAAAAGATTAGTCTTTCATTTTTGGTGACGGCAATAATAATAGTTTCTGTTGTTGGGCCGGCGCTTTATGTCATTTTTAGCAATATTTTGAAAGACTCAATTTTCGCGCATTTGAGTACAACCGCGCAGTCAAGAAGAAATCACATAGAAACGCTGTTAAGGGAATATGAGCATGCAGGTAAAATGCTGGCATTATCAACTTCTTTTAAAAATGTGTTTAATGAAAATCTTGATTATGACCAAAGAATGGAGGCCGCGTTAAATAAAATCGAAACCGTGCTGGACACTCATATGGATTTTTTTGAAATACTGATTTTTGATGAAAAAGGTAGTGTTCTTATTACGAATGAGCCGCGAAATGTTACTACTGATGAAAATCGGTTAGCTACGCTGAAAACTGAAGAAAAAGATGCATATCTTGTAGATTTGCATGTTTTAGAACCTTCAGGGCACATAGGGATGTGTATAATAGCCCCCATTTATATTGAAAACGAACGAAAAGGTTTTATTTGTTTTAGAATAAAAGCCGATGAAATATATAGCATTTTAACGGATAAAACCGGATTAGGAAAAACCGGCGAGATATACTTGGTAAATAGAGATGGGTACATGATAAGCCCTTCTCGTTTTTTAGAAGATACGTTTAAGAATACAAAAGTTGATACTACCAGCACGCGAAAATATTTTGAAGACGTAAGAGAGTTTGGAGACACAAAGCATCCCCATATACCGTTTATACATGCTGATTATAGAGGCAAAAAAGTTTTGGGAGTTCATGATCATGTGTCTTCAATGGCATGGGGGCTTTTCGCGAAAATTGATGAGGAAGAAGTTTTAAGGCCGTTAAGAAGTGTCGCCTATTTGCTTACTACTATGGCTGTGGTTGTTTCATTTGTGGCGTGGCTGTTGGGTGTACTGATTGGTCGTGTTATTGCGAAGCCCATAAGGCGTTTGCAAAAATGTACTGAAATGATTGGAAAGGGCGACCTTGATTACAAATGTGATGTTAGCATAAAAGATGAAATCGGGCAATTATCGCTTGCGTTTAATAAAATGACAAAAGACTTAAAGCGTACAACAACGTCAATAGAGACTCTAAATAAAGAGATAGATGTGCGCAAAAAAACGGCAATGGCTTTGTCTGAAAGCCGCGCTCAGCTTAAAGGGCTTCTGGATGGGTCGCCTGACTTAATCGCCCAGATTGATAAAAACATAAAAGTTGTCTGGGCAAATAAAGCGGCGCTTGATTTATATCCGGATGTTATAGGAAATTTTTGTTATAAAGCGTATGGAGACGGTTCAGACGGTCCGTGTAAAGGATGCCCCTGCATTCGAGCGATAAAGAGCGGAAATATAGAAACGGATATTGTGTGTAAACCGCGAGTGAAGGGGGCAGAAGGCGTAACATATTGGGAAGACATAGGTGTGCCGATAAAGGACGAAAAAGGCAATGTGACGGGAGTTATTGACATTGCCCGAAACATTACTTTAAGAAGAAAAGCTCAGATGGAACTGGAACGGGCCAAAAAACAAATTGAATACATACTTGGCGCGACAAAAACAGGGTTGGATATTATAGATAAGGATTATAATGTTGTGTATGTTGACCCCGAGTGGGAGAAAATATACGGTGACCCAAAGGGGAGAAAATGTTATGAATATTTTATGGGTCTCGAAGTGATTTGTGAAGGATGTGGGATAAAAAAAGCTTTTGAAACCAAAGAAATAGTTGTGTCGGAAGAGAAACTACCCAAAGAAGGAAACCGGCCGGTTCAGGTAACAACTATACCGTTTCAGGATGAGAAAGGTAATTGGATGGCGGCGGAAATTAATGTGGATATTTCAGAACGCAAAAACGCGGAACAGGAAATAAAAAAAGCAATAGACATAAAGTCTGATTTTATTTCTATCGTGTCGCATGAATTAAGAACGCCGCTTACAGCTATTCGTGAGGGAATAAATATTCTTTCAGATGAATCAACCGGCGTGCTTACCGATATGCAGAAAAATTTTATTAAGCTTACTCAGCGGAATGTTGAACGTTTATCACGTCTTATAAACGATGTTTTAAGCTTTCAGAAACTTGAAGCGGATAAAGTTGTTTTCAAAATGCTTAAAAACGATATTAACAAAGTTGCGGAAGAAGTAACGAAAACCATGGAACAGCTCGCGTTAAATAAAGGCGTTAAACTTGAGGTAAGCGTTGGGATGAACCTACCCGAATTTAGGTTTGACAGAGACAAAATTATGCAAGTAGTGACAAATATTGTTGATAACGCGATAAAATGCGTAGACAAAGGCGATGTTTTGATTACTACGTCTCGGGATGGGGATCAAAACGTGAGAGTTTCAGTTAGAGATAACGGAAAAGGGATAAGAAAAAGGGATATTCCTAAACTTTTCCACACCTTTGAACAAATCGAAAAGGGGAAAGACAGGATAACCGGAGGTACGGGGCTAGGGCTTGCCATTTGTAAAGATATAATTGAAAAACACGGTGGTCGAATTTGGGTGGAATCTAAGTTAAATAAAGGGTCTGAATTTATTTTTGTTTTGCCAATTCGGTAAAAGTAAGGAGAAGGAGATATGGCTAAAAAAATTATGGTTATTGACGATGAGCTTGACATTCTAGAAGTCTTGACTTTTAGACTCAGTAAGGCGGGTTATGAAATAATAAGTGCTGTCGATGGACAGGAGGCTTTGGATCTTTTGACGGAAACAATACCTGATTTGATTCTTCTGGATTTGCGACTGCCGAAAATAGATGGGTATGAAGTTTGTCGGCGCATAAAAACAAGCGACGAATTAAAAGAAATACCTGTTATTTTATTAACTGCCAGCAGTACCATTAAAGTGGAAAAAGCA
>JAHIZQ010000040.1 GCA_018814505.1 Candidatus Omnitrophota bacterium | reverse complement strand
TCTAAGCGGATATTCGCTAATTTCAACCGGATAATGTGCTGACTGCGCGCAAAACTTGCAATCTTCACTGCACTTTCCGTTTTTCGCGTTAAAAATACCGCAAATCTCGATTTCGCTTCCAATATATTTTTTCCGGAAACAATCCCCTAGCTTTGCAAGTTCCTTAACCGGCATAAGCTTAATCATACTGATTATTTCTTTCGCATTTTCCATATTGTAAACAATGTTACCATTTTGAGTTTACAATTGCAAGCTTGCCGAGAAAACAATATGAAGTTCATTTAGAGATTAGAACAAACATCAATTTCTCCCTTTGAAAAAGGAAGATTATGAAGGATTTAACAAATTTGTATGTAAAAATCCCCCCTTTCCCAAAGGGGAATTCTCTCTATACAAATTCGCTAGATAATTACCAAATATGACCATGTGCGTTTATGTTATCAAAGAATTGAATCTTCACTTTAACATTAACCGATACGCCTCAATAAGTTTGCGGTGGCTGAGGAAAGGAATTTTTGGAAGCTTTTTAAACGATATAAATTTTGCATCACTTGCGTCGTCCCCGGGAACGGTATTATAACGCGTCGTCGTTAATTCTACGCCCACGACCAGAACGAAACCATATATTTTACTTTTTTGGAGCTCAACGCCAACCATTCTGTTAGGACTGCCTTTTAATCCTGTTTCTTCATAAAGCTCTCGTATCCCCGCTTTTTGAGGCGTTTCTTTTAGTTCAATATATCCGCCGGGAAGCGCCCAATGCCCAATGCTTGGAGCAATACTTCGCTTAACTAAAAGAAGTTCTTTCTTGTTATTAACAACAAGGCACGCCGCAACAGGTACAGGATTACGATAATCTATCCATCCGCAAGATACACATCTAAATCTATTAAGCCCATCTACAAAACTTTTTTTCAAATTCTTTTTGCACATCGGACAGTATTTGTATAGTTCCATAATTTATTGTCCTTTGTTATTCAAACACCGCTCCGGTTGAAGCTGATGTTACTCTCTCCGCGTATCTGCGTAAATAACCATGTTTTATTTTTAGTTCAGGTGCTTTCCATGATTTCATTCTTTCAGCAATTTCATCTTCACTAACTAAAAGTTCTAACGATTTGTTTGGAATATCAATGCGAATCCTATCACCTTCTTTAATAGCGGCAATTGGCCCGCCTTCCTGCGCTTCCGGAGAGATATGTCCTATTGCCGCGCCACGAGTACCGCCTGAAAAACGACCGTCTGTAATAAGCGCGACAGTTTCTCCCAACCCTTCTCCCACAATGGCTGACGTCGGCCCAAGCATTTCCCGCATTCCAGGCCCGCCCTTCGGCCCTTCATAACGGATAACTACCACATCCCCTTTTTTAATCGTTTTGTTCATTATTGCTTTCATGGCTTCTTCTTCTGAATTATAAACCCGCGCTGGTCCTTCATGACAAAGCATGGATTTCGAGACAGCGGATTTTTTTACAACTGCCCCGTCAGGCGCGAGATTACCGAAAAGTACGCTTAAACCCCCGTCTTTTGAATACGGCGCGTCAATGGGTTTAATAACTTCGGGATCAAGATTTTCCGCGCCATGAATGTTTTCTTTGACGGTAAGACCCGTTACAGTACGGATATCCATATGGATTAGCTTCTTTTTATTAAGTTCAGACATCACAACCGAAATTCCGCCCGCAGAGTCCAAATCCTCCATATGCTGTTCACCGGCCGGTGATATGCGGCACAAATTTGGGGTCCGTTCGCTTATTGCATTAAACATATTGAGGTCTAGTTTCACCCCTGCTTCATTTGCAATTGCCGGTAAATGAAGAACTGTATTTGTCGAACTGCCTAAAGCCATTTCAACTGTAACCGCGTTTTCAATAGATTTTTGTGAAACAATATCTCGCGGTTTGATATCCTTAACAACAAGCTCCATGATTTTCATTCCGGTTTGTTTTGCTAAACGCAACCTTTTTGCCGTGGGCGCAGGTATTGTTCCATTACCGGGAAGTGCGAGCCCCAAAGCTTCGCTTAAACAGTTCATTGAATTGGCAGTAAACATCCCAGAACACGAACCGCATCCGGGACACGCTTCATTTTCAAGTTCTTTAAGCTCTTTATCAGTAATTTTGTTCGATATATGTTTGCCAACACCTTCAAAAACAGTAATTAAATCAATTGACTGTTTCTTTATTTTTCCCGCAAACATAGGCCCGCCACTTATTAGAATCGCGGGAATATTTAATCTAAGCATAGCCATCATCATGCCCGGAACGATTTTATCACAATCACAAATACATACAAGCCCGTCAAATGGATAAGCTGTCGCCATAATTTCAACTGAATCCGCAATAATTTCACGTGACGGAAGTGAATACTTCATCCCGGAATGCCCCATCGCGATACCGTCACAAACACCAATCGTATTAAACTCCATAGGCGTGCCTCCGGCAATTCTTATCCCGCTTTTGACTGCGGATGCGACACTTTTCAAATGAACGTGTCCGGGAATTAATTCATTAGCTGAATTCGCAACCCCGATTATAGGGCGGCTTAATTCTTCGTCTGTATACGACAAAGCCTTTAATAGCGCTCGATGCGGCGTTCTCTCAAGGCCTTTTTTCATTTGATCAGAACGCATATCTCCTCCTTGTGATTGGTTAACCGGTTAGTCGGTTAACCCGTTAGCCGGTTTGATGTAGGGACAGGCCCCTGTGCCTGTCCATTAAGTTAATCCACGTTACCCATTGCAGATTAATTGGTTAACGACTTTGTCTATATATCGTTCTAAAAGTTTTAAATCGATGTGCGACATACGATATAAGCTCTTTACTTATAAACTATTCCCTTAAGTTCATCAACGTACTGGCCGGCGCTATAAGCCGCGACAGCCCCATCCCCGCACGCGGTTACAACCTGATGAAGCAATTTTTTTCGGCAATCGCCCGCGGCGAACATTCCTTTCCCCGATGTATTCATGGCAGAATCTGTGAGAATCCCGCCTTTTTCATCCAAGTTAACCGTTCCTTTTAAAAATCCAGTGTTCGGTTGCCATCCCACAAATATAAAAACACCTTCACAGGCGACATCCTGAATTTTTCCTGTTTCAATATTTTCCACACTCACGCTTTCAACCTTCTGGCTTCCGTTTATTGTTTTTATTTTTGACTGCCAAATAAACTCTATTTTTTTATTGGCAAAAGCACGTTCCTGCAATATTTTCGCGGCTCTTAGCGAGTTCCTGCGATGCACAACTGTTACTTTCTTGCCGAATCTTGTTAAAAAAAGTGCTTCTTCAACCGCCGTATCACCGCCACCTACAACAATAATATCTTTGTCCCGAAAAAACGCACCGTCACATGTCGCGCAATACGATACGCCTTTTCCCAAAAATTCCGTTTCACCAGGAATATTTAGCTTTTTTGAACAAGCTCCTGTCGCCACAATAACGGAATGTGTCTGATACACTCCGGATTCATCTTCAACATTCCAAGAACCGTCTTGTAGCAACACATTTTTAACGGTACCCGGACGGCACTCCAGCCCAAAAGTTTCCGCTTGTTTTTTTAAAATATCAATAAGATCAAAACCTGACGATTTAATAACTCCCGGATAATTTTCAATCATGTCAGTCATCGTCGCCTGCCCCATTACAATGTAGCTTTCCAGGAGCAAAACTTTCATTCTCGCACGAGAAGCATAAATCCCCGCGGTTAATCCAGCGGGCCCTGCGCCTATAATAACGCTATCATATGTTTCCTGTTTCATAATCTCCTCCGGTTAAAGCAGTTTAGCCAACATGTCAGCTTACAAGTGTATTATATGCCCCGCCTTAACCGCTATATAATTTTCATGGTAACGACCGCTAAACATACGCCTCGCCTTTTCACCAGAACAATGTGTCGGCCCAACCTTAATAAGCCCCATCTTTTTAACTTCACTGATAACTTTTTCAATAGCCACTTTGTCAAACCCATCAAGATGAAACCCCCCAAATGCCATGTATATTTTTTCCACACCCAGCTTGTCTTTTACGACTTCCAAAACTTTTACAATTCCCGGATGCGCGCATCCCGTCACAACGGATAACCCATTATCACCTCTTACAACCAGTACCTGTTCTGATATCTCAACTCCTTTGTGCACACCTTTCATTCCTCCGACAACAAAAATGTTTTCCATTATTTCCGTTGCCCCTTCAACCAAAACCGGTTTCCCTCCCAATTCCTCAATACACCGTTTAAAAGTTTCGCTAATTTCAGAGCAAACGTATACTTTAAGGCCTTTTTTTCTCCTCAAGATCTCCCACAACCCATCCGTATGATCCCAATGATCGTGTGAAATTACCACGCCTTCAAGTTCTTCTACTGACACCATCATGCGATCCATGTTTTCAACAAGGTCAGCGGAAGTCCCTCCTGTATCAAAAAGAATTTTACCATCGACTAAACATGAAAAACCTTTTCCCGAAAGAAGCCCTTTTTTAGCCTTTTGATCAAACAAAACTTTAACATACATAATTTTTCTCCTGCCTTAATATTTTTATTTTCTTTCGCCAAAAATCTTTGTACCTATCCGCACGATGTTCGCACCTTCAGATATCGCAACCTTGTACGAATTTGTCATCCCCATTGACAAATATTTCATATCAACATTCCTCAGACTTTTTGTTTTAATTTCATCAAAAAGTTTTTTTGTCTCTGAAAAATACGGCCGTGCTGTTTCAGGATCGCCAGAATAAGGCCCCATTGTCATCAGGCCTTCTACTTTGACATAATTTAATTTTGATATGGCTTTTATCAGTTCTACCGCGTTTTCCGGAAACACTCCAAACTTTTGCGGTTCCCGGCCACTGTTAATTTCAATAAATACCTTCATAATTTTATTTATTTGACAGCATTTTTCTTGAATATTGCCGGCAAGTTCAATTGAATCAACCGTCTCAATCACATCAAAGATTTCAACAGCTTTTTTTATTTTGTTCTTTTGTAAATGGCCTATAAAATGCCATTCTGCAGAATGTTTAATTACCTCAAAAGCCTTTACTGTGTCCTGAACATAATTTTCACCTATTGCTTTTATACCACAAGAAATTACTTCTAAAACTTCTTCAGGGCTTCTTGTCTTTGCCGCGGCAACAAGTTTGACATGAGATGGAATCTCTTTCAAAATATCTTCAACATTACGCCTAATGTAACCTATACTCATTTTAATTCAAGCTTTTGTGGTTTTTTAAGACGGCTATAATCTCTTGGCCCTCTAATTTTTTTTATTTGTTCGAGTTCATTTCGCTTTTTTAATCTTTCATAAATAAGCACCCAAGCGCAATCAAGCTCATCGCTGACTTCACACTTTTTGTTTTTAACACCGCCGCAAGGCCCGTTCATTAATCCTTTCGGACAAAGGCTTACCGGACACATTCCGGCTGTCTCATCCAACAGACATTCACCGCAAAGCGAACATTTTTCTTCAAACCGGGCTTTTTTCAATGTTAATTCCGTAATTTCTCCCTGAAAAAGTGTATCATTTGCCGGAGAAACTTTTTTATTGTCAAAAATCTCAGCTATTGCCTGTGTGCCGCCGCCGCAAGCCAAGCTAAGAATAATATCCGAAGCTTCTATTTCTTTTGCTCTATCGCGTTTCAGTTTTTTTACCTGTAAAAGGTTGCATGCAGGATCTAGAATCACCCATCCGGTAACGCGCTTTCCTTCTTTTTTCAGAAATTCTGCCAGATTTTTAAGTTCCTTTTCTCCTCCAGTCTTGCACACAGTCGCGCACAAAGTACACCCGACCAAAAAAACATTATTCTTTGTTTTTATCGTATCCAATATTTCTGATATTTTTTTCTGCCGTGTTATTATCATAAATAGCCTTTGTTGTTAGCTTCACTTAACTCTATTTCCTCAATAACCCCAAAACAGAATCAAGCTGTGCCGAGATCTTACGCAAAAGTTCAATCTGTTCTCTCTGGATTTTTTGTTGATCTGTTTGAATCTGTTTGGCATCACGAGCCATTTTTGCCATATCACCCAATTTGTTTAAATCAAACATTATTTTTTCTATCCTTTCCATTTATAAGTAAAACCAGGTTCTTATTTTTCAAAGCATAATTATATATCGTATCATGAATTTGAACAAGGACTTATTATCGCACGTCGTATGTAGTCATCGTATATAGACTTACAATTATAACCGACATACGAGGCACTTCATGCTAAGCACGATTAACCACACTGACCGATTTACGGCTTGCCAACATAAGCGCGACAAGTACAGACATATTTATAACCGCAGTTAGTAAACAGGTTTGAAAAATACCTAATATCGGAATTAAAAACGCGGCGGATAAAAGCGCTCCGAAACATGCCCCCATTAGGTCTAATCCATAACTTAGTCCGGCAACTCTTCCGAAATTTTCCGGATTTTCAAGATAAATTTTATTAGCAAGTGGAAACTGTATACCTCCGATTGTTCCGGCAACAATCGGAAGTAGTGGAAAAATAAGATTTGCCCCAGTCCAGGAAACAACATTGGACTGGGCCTTAGCAAACCATAAAAATAGTGGTGGAAGCATTAGTGGATAAAGACAAATACATATCTGTGTCCACTGAAAAACTTTCATATAATCACGTATCCGCTGAATGTTTCGCGAAATTATCCAACCACCGAAAGCCAGGCCAACCATAAAAAACGTTAAAATTATGCCTAGCTTATAAAACACATACCCGTATATCACCTGAAATGAAAAGAGAACCACAATCTGAAATACTATTTCCGCGAATCCCGTTGTCATCACCGACAACAAAACCGTACGTTTTCCCTGTTTTTTTCTGTCAAAAAAACCAAACATCACAATAACAAGGCACACTAAAATCGCAATTGTCCATATATTTTTGCTTTCCACACTTCGTAAGAATTTCCTAAAAAAAGGAGAATCAAAATGCGTTCCCCAAAATAAAGTCGCATAATAATAAGCAACGGGCCTAAAATCTTCGTTCACTTTCGCGTTAGCGTCTTTTTCTACCACATTTTTAACATACTGCAAACGTTCTTTGGACAATTTATCAAATAAATAATATTCTCTGACATATTTCGCGTCAATTCCCAATTCCCGTAAACGCGACATAAGAATTCCCGGGTCTCCGGTCAAAACGTTCCGTTTATTCGAAAGCAAAAAATAAACCGTATCGCCCGGAATAAGCAGAACATCGGGGAAAACTTTAGACGCGCTGATATATATGGAGCTTAAATAATCTTTTAATTCATCCCCTATATAATTGTCGGATGATGTTAAAGAAAATGACACTATTCCGTTATCTGTAAGGATGCGGTTTAATTCCTGAAAAAAGCCGACTGTATAAAACCGATTAAGCTGTATTGTATACGGATCGCCTAGATTAATTATCACGGTAGAATATTTTTTATTCGTTCTTTTTACAAAAAAACGCCCGTCCTCGTTTATTATGGTTACCCTAGCGTCTTTAAGAGGGGCAGAATCTATGGGATCAAGATGTTTTTCAGCTTCATCAATAATAGTCGAATCTAATTCCACGTAATCAACTTGATTCACCGGATACTTTAAAACCTCTTTTAATAACCCTCCTATACCACCGCCGATTAAAAGCACTCTTGAAAAATCTGTGTTTTCAAGAAGCGCGAAATGAACCGCTTGTTCAGCGGAAAAATCATCCGGCACTGTGTATAAATGCAGGCCGTTTTCATAAAAAGATGTTTCCCTGCCTTTTTTTGTAACGGTGATATTCCCATAAACCGAATTTCTGGATTCAATAACATTAAATCCTTTCCACAATTGCCCCAAAGAAAATTCTCGTAATAAACGTACTCCGCCTAAGACCATTCCCACAACCAACATTACAAGCAAAAGAATTGACGTATAACTAAAAATTCTTCTTCGTGAAAACATTTTCGTGGAACTACGCAATATAATTGCCGCGACAACATTAAGAACTGACAATGAAAACAAAATACTTAAGGGCGTCACAACCCTAATCATAAACCCGCTGACAACAAAACCTCCGATTAACGCACCGATTGCCTCCACTATATAAATATGGGCAAGCGCGGTTTCAGGAAGATTACTCCTATCCCGGTAAATACGACACGCAAGACTAAACATAAACCCCATTGTGGCGCATGAAAAACTTAAGACAACAAACACGGCCGTGAACATAGGCAGATACCCAATTATTTCACCGGTCGCAATTCCCATTACTGGTTTTACTAGTCGTATGATAATAAGTGTTAGTGGTAGGATGAATGCCAATGCAATCTGGCACGAGGAAAACACATGTGCTTTTTCTTTTATTTCGTCTGAAAACCGCCCAAAAAACCAACTGCCAAACGCGCCCCACAATAACCAACAGGCAAGAATAATACCTATTGAAATTTCGTTACCGTAAAAAACAATTAAAAATTCACGTAAAAATATTATCTGTGACGCCATGGCGGCGGCCCCAGTTAGTATCATGGACCATGTTATAGCCCTTCGTAAATTCATATTTGATATCGGCAACTATATTTCAAATTGTTTATGTATTTTACAAAAATTTATTTTACTTTGGGTTTTGGGCAATAATTGTCTTTAATGCCTTTAAAACATCCGCATAATCAGGCGGCAAACTTACTTCTTTTACATATTGCGAGTATCGCACAACATCGTTCATATCTATAATAAAAACCGCCCTTGACAAAAGACGTAATTCTTTTATAAGAACACCGTAATTAATCCCAAAATTAGCATCTTTATGGTCAGAAAAAACTTTTACGTTTTTAATGTTATACGTCTGACAAAAACGTTTTTGCGCGAAGGGCAAATCCATGCTTATGAATATAATCTGAATATCCTTTGACATACTTACTGCTTCATCATTAAAACGTTTTATTTGAAGATCACATACGGGAGTATCTAGTGATGGTACTGACGCAATGAGTTTTATCTTATCTTTGAAATTTTCCAGACCTTTTTCAGATAAATTAGCATCCCTCACAATAAACCGCGGAGCATATTGTCCTATTTTTATTTCTTCTCCCACCAAGGTTAAGGAGTCTCCGTTAATTGTTGCCACATTTTTACGTTCCATAATTCCTCCTAAATAACTTCCTTTTGTAAGCTAAAAAAAGATTTAACAGGCAGGTATTTACATTACCAATAGAGTTTTTTAAATCTTGCGGAATACCTTTTTATCCACTCTCGCGAAGCTTCCGGCAGGCTTAAATCTTTTCCTGTTTGAAGTGAACGTAACACACGGTACTCTTCAATCAAATAAATCTGTTCTATTATCTTGATCTTAAAAGCATCGGAATAATTTACAAACGCGACACCTATCCGGTAGAGCCCCGTACTATAGTCTTTTTGGGAATGAATTACTTTTGCTTTAATCTTGAAAATTTTCTCATACAAAGGAACCTGCAGGTTTATTATCGCATCCGCGGCTACACCTTTTCTGGAAGTAAACATGAGCCCACCTTCACTCACATCAATTGTTTCGGACTTTCGAAAATTCTCATCTTCAAAAATTTGAAATTCAAGCGGATTAACAAGCAAATGCCTGATAAAACGTCGTTTTTCTTTCTGCACGTTACCCTCATTAATCGACATAAGCATATTCTCCGTTTGAAAAAACTATTTTCCAGCCATAACACATACACTATACCTTGCGGCTAAAAGATTAAATCATATTATTTTCTTTCAGAACTTTGCCCAATTCGTCAACAGCTTCTTTCAGTTTGGAGTAAAGTTTTACGTTTATATTAATACCTTTTCCCGTGGGAACCTTCTCATCCCCTTGCGGCGGTTGTGTCCATATTCTAACGTCTATAACATTATTTCCTTGGTACTCAGATATGCGTATTTTCACATCCTGATATCTGTTTTTTTCAAAAACCGCAACATCCCTTTCCATTTTGACGCCTCCTTTTTTACTCTAGCTTGTTTCATTTCGCATATTGACCCAGTCGTACTAAAGAGCACAGTATAGTTTCATAGTAATATTAATTATAGTATACCACTATGCTGTGACAGAATGCAAAAATAATTTAAACATCACTGCTAATCAACATGTTTTTTCCTAAAAATCCTTCTAAAACAAAAAACTGATAAAGAAAAAATCATTCCCCAGGAAAAAAACATAAATATCCAACCAAGCACTCTCATACGCGTCTTCCCTTTATTTTTCGTTTCCGCCAGGCTATGTTAACCAGTACAGCCAAAACAATAAATATTAAACACAAACCCACCCTTGTCGCGATAACATAAGGCCGATTAACTAGTGATACATTGTCCATTCTGATTATGGGTAACCATTCCTGAAAAAACCAGGCTCCCAATATAATCAGGAGAAAAGTTGGAGTTACATATTTTATTATATGTTTATAAATTCGAGGGAGTCTCATGTCAGCACCATGGTGAACTTCTTCCCATGCTTTATTAATACCAAATATCCAACCAAACAATATCACTTCAATTGTCGCAAAAAGCACCAAACAAAAAGTTCCTCCCCAAAAATCCAGTTCATCCACAACCCCTTTGCTTAAGAAAAATATTGCCGCGTTGCACATAACAAAAGTTACAATACCGAATAGTAGCACAGATTGTTTTCGTGATATATTAAACTCATCTTCCAAAAAAGCTATGGCTGGTTGCGCTAGAGAAACAGATGACGTAACCCCAGCCAGGAACAATAAACCAAACCATAAAAAACCAAAAATTTCAGAAAACGGCATTTGCCCCAAAACAAGCGGCATTGTCACAAACCCTAGATTAAACGCGCCGGAATTCGCGATATCACCTATTGCTATCGGCCCAAAAAATACAAATGCCGCAGGAATGACTATGCTGGCACCTAAAACAACTTCCGCCATTTCATTCATACTTACGGCCGTTAATCCTGAAAGCGCAACATCATCGCCTTTTTTTAAATAGCTCGCGTACGTTAAAATTACACCTATTCCGACACTAAGCGTGAAAAATATCTGTCCGGTAGCCGCCAACCATACTTTCGCGCTTTTAAGCTGTGAAAAATCAGGATTCCACAGATAGCCCAGTCCGTTAGAAATATTCCAATCGGGTTTAGATAAATCTACCACGCCTAATGAAAACACTCGAACAAGCAAAATAATTCCAAAAATAAAAAGCACCGGAACCGCAATTTTACAAAAACGTTCAATCCCGCCGCGTATTCCATAATTCAAAACCGTAATGTTTACACTAAAAGTGACAAGAAAAAATATGTAGGCCGTTCCTATGCTTGAAAAATATTGGTTTTTTTCAAGCCCCTGAAACCCCCGAAGAAAAGACTGCATTGATATTTGATCCGTAATGCCTGCATATTTTTGCGTCAATGAGAAAAAACTATACGCAAGAGTCCACGACTCGATATAGGTATAGTAAATCATGATAACGAGCGGCCCGAATATACCTATCACTCCGAAATATTTGATAAATCGGTTTTTTTGCCATAAACTATGAAAAACTCCAGGTGCTGAAGAATGTTCAAAACCGCCGCCGTAACGGCCTATTGACCATTCAACCCACATAAGCGGAATGCCCACAAGTAAAAGCGCAATAAAATACGGTATCATAAAGGCTCCACCGCCATTCTTTGCCGCTTGTACCGGAAACCTCAAAAAATTCCCTAAACCAACGGCAGATCCCGTAACCGCCATGATAATACCCAGTCGTGACCCCCAAGAATCACGCACGTTTTTTGCCACAATGCCTCCTTATAAAAAAAATAAGCGTGCTATTCTTCATGCACGCTTATTTTTTTTCTAAGATTCTTTATTTGTGTCTGCTTTTTCTTGTCCGCAAGCATTTTTTCTTTGGATTTTTTTGACCTTTTTCGCTTTTGACGCCGAATTTTTTCTATCCGCTGTTTTTCTGAGGAAAGTTTTCCCAATATTTTAGTTTCAATTTTCTCAACAAGTATCCTACGCGCTAAAAAACGATTAAGCCCCTGTGTCCTGGCCTGCTTACATTTAACTTCAATTCCCGTAGGGTTGTGTTTCAAATAAACACATGTCGCAACTTTATTAACGTTTTGTCCTCCGCGGCCACTGGACCTTACAAAGTTTTCCGCAATATCTTTTTCTTTTACGCCAAAGCGGCGCATTTTTTTCTTAAGCTCCGTTTCCTTCCGCAAAGAAACGCCATATTTCATATATTTAATCCTTATGAACATCTACATTAATTTAACGGACAGACACAGAAACCCGTATCTACATCAAGAACCGGTTCACCTATTAAAACAAGCGTCTACCAGATCTTCAATCCTCGCTGTTGCCAAGCATTGTACAGTATCCGCGCCACCGTAATATATTTTCACTTCACCGTCAGATTCTACTATCGCGCCGCACGTAAAAACAACTGCATATGTTAATCCACTAAGTTCATAATCCGTAGTCGGTGAAAGTATCGGAGCTTTTGCGCGCGCAACAATCTTTGAAGGATCGTGAATATCCAACAACATAACTCCCAGATGATACACATACTGCGCCGCGCACTGAACATTAACCGCATGGTAAATAACAAGCCATCCTTTTTCTGTTCTTATAGGTACCGCTCCCGGACCATTTTTCTTCCAACCCCATTCGTCCTGAGAAAACGCTACTGCTTTTGACTGCCCCCAATGAATAAGATCAGGCGAATACGAAAGCCACATATACCCTTTCCCATCACCGGTATTAGGCCTGTCTAAACGGCAATATAACCCATTTATTTTTTCAGGAAAAAGAACCCCATTACGATTATCAGTTTCAGAAATAAACCCCCGCCATTTAAACTCTTTCATATCAGGTGATTCCAGAAGCCCTAATCTGCACGAATGCCCACTATGACATGCAAACACAACATAATAAATCCCATCAATCTGAGTAACACGCGGATCATAGTACATCCCAGTCGTATATTCTTTAAATTCATCTGTATCCGGCATTTTTATAGGTTCAGGGCGCAATTTAAACTTTATGCCTTGAACAGAATCTGCGGGCCAAATCATTTGTTTCATGGACGGAGTTTCAACTCTGCAAAGCATGACATACTGCCCCTCCGCGGTTTTTATACATCCGGAATTATAAACTCCTTTTGCCGCGACTGGAACATCATCCTTTGTTAAAATTGGATTGCCTTCATACCGAACAACAATATTTTCTTTGGTTTTTGGATAAATTATAGGTTGTGACATTACATTTCCCTTTCTGTAGTTTACGTCGTCGTTATTATTAGTATTGTTAGTGTTGTACCAAACAGTTCATAGTATTAAACGATATTTTTACCCACAATTCAAGCTTTTTTTATGAACCTACTTTTTTTTAAACCTTTTCGAACCTGTCCAATTTCGACAATAAAACCCCTATCGTAATCGTAAATTGAGGTGGAAAACCTTGATAATAAACAAAAAAAGGTTCAGTCAACAACCCGGAACCCTTTTCATCTTTATTTTTTTGTGCCTAGCACCTACCTAACCTTCACACTTTAACAATCGAATCATGCGTACCATATCCATTTGCGCTAACTTTACGATTTTCTGGGTCATGAATCCATTCGTCATCTACCAAAAATTTATAACGATATTTTCCCCGCCGTAAAGTAACATGTCCCGACCAATGTCCATTCTCAAGTTTCGTAAGCCTGTTAGCTTCGGTTTTCTGCCAATTATTAAAATCGCCAAGAACATAAACCGCACCCGCTTCTGGTGCGTGAAGCATAAACTCTTTCATGATGGCATTAGTTTTTTTGCTCTCGGCAACTAAAATCTCACATGTAAGATTAATAAAATCTGACGCGGATGGCGATTCATCCGCGTATTCAAATATAGTTTTCCCCTCGCTCGCGGCTTCTCTTAAACGAACACTGGAACGTATTTTTGTTGATAAAAGATATTCTCCCAATTTTGATCGCGCGTCTTTTTCTATTTTCCTGGCAAAATTCGATCGGCTGTCGAATAAATTCATTGCGAAAAAAATTGAAGGACTACGCCCAGTTTCTCTATTCAACAAACTGGCCACACGATAAACACCATTAATACCGTTAAAAGCAAAATAACTCAAATCCATCGGAACTAGTATAACATCAGCCGCGTACATAGAATTTAAAGTCAGAAATCCGAAACTCGGCGGTGAATCAATTACAACATACGCATATTTTTCAAAATACGGATGCGCTAAAGTCTGTGACAATATTGCCGCGGCCCCGTCAATGCCTCCTAGATTAATTTCAGCCGCGCTAAGCATCATGTTCGCGGGAATAAATGAAAGTTTTTCACGATCACTTATAACTAATCCGTCAAAATCAATATCTGCTTTATTAAAACGGGATCTGAATATGTCATATGAAGTTTTATGCTCCGAGGATTTCCCCGAAAGACCTAAGGCAAAAGTAGCGTGAGCCTGCGGGTCAAGATCGATTAGAAGAGTTTCATTGCCTAAATTAGAAAGCGTCGCCGCGATATTCACCGCCAGCGTAGTTTTGCCACAACCGCCTTTTTGATTCGCGATTGAAATAACTTTCATATCTCCTCCTGACAATGATTTGAAGTTTCCTATCAAATTTTCAATACAGGTACGACAAATGCAAGTATATCATATGGGCATAACCTTGTAAACAGACAAACTCTACAAATCCGTAATTTTCTCGCACAAAGTTCACATTTTTTATTTTTAGACGTGCTTTTTCTAATTTTGTAGTATATAATATTTTTTATTGTTTTTTTCACACCACAACCAGTTGGACACAATTATGCAAGGGACAAAAACGCCGGACAAAATTGATTTTGAGTTATCAAAAACTTATTTTCGGAATAATACGCTGAATGAGAAAAAAGAACAGCCAGACGACATCCGCAAATTGCTTCAACAAAATCATTTTAAAAAAATTGCGAAAAGAAACAACGTAAAAAACGCGCCCACAAAAAGAAATCATACAACATCCGCACGGTTCACACGCTGGATCATCGCGTTGATACTTATTGCGGGTTTAGTCATTCCCACGGTATGGTTTTTCCAACAAAAACGTGTTATTTTCAACGTACATGTTAGTATCGAGCCTGTGCGGAAAAGCCCTCTTGCTCCAGAAACATGGGAAAATGATATTACGACGGGTTTTGATAACAATAAACTGCCAAATGCAGAACATGGCGAAAATACTACGACTACTTCAACTATACTCAGTCCTGAGGCAGACCCAGGCAAAGAGCTTCCAGTTCTACTTAGCAAAACAAGCATTTCACTCCCAGAGAACAAAACTCTTTACAGCTTTGAAAATGATTTAAGCGGATGGGAAATACCTTCCTGGGAACTCGATAAGCAGGATCATGTAGCACGGTTCATTGATAAAATTGATTACATTTCAAGTCATGGCAAAGGTTGCCTTGAACTTTTTGTAGAATTTCCCGGACGAACATGGACGGCCGCCCTGGTTGAAATTCAACAGTACCTTGACCTTTCAAATTACGATTCGATCTCAGCCGATGTATACTTGCCTCTTGAAGCACCTGAAACAGAAATTCGCGGCAAGCTTATATTAAGTGCCGGAGAAAATTGGGACTTTATTGAAATGAACCACACCGTAAGATTGTCACCTGGCAAATGGGTTACTATTAAAGCCGACTTAACAGAACAAAGCAAAGACTGGAACCAAGTAAAAATCAATAATACGATTAAATCCGACATACGCAAACTTGCATTGCGAATAGAATCGTATAACACCCTTTACAATGGACACATCTGCATTGATAATATCCGAGTCAACAAAAACTAATCGAATTACATTCTAGAATAATAATGAGTTACCTGGAGAGATAAGTTTAGTAAACGTCAAGATCTCTCATCCTTTGGTCAGAAATTCCAAAATGATGAGCTAGTTCGTGCTGAACGGTACGCCTCACTAGTCGCGTTATTTCTTCATCAGAACCACAGACTTTTTCAATATTTTTCTGAAAAATATACACCTTATCAGGCATCACCATGCCGTAACAATGACTCCGTCGTGACAATGGAACGCCTTGATACAATCCCAAAACAACTTTACAGTGTGAAGCGTCAAGTTTATCTTCCTGGCCAGCAGACGGTTCATCTTCAATAACAACATCAATATTTTTTAAACTATTTTTAAAAACTCTCGGCAATGCTTCGAGTGTCTCTATAACCAGTTTTTCAAATTTTTTACGGTTCATTTTTTATTTCGATCAAAAATAAATTATTAAAACAAATCACCTATTTCATCCGATTCTTCATCAGGATTTTCAAGACGCTTCACTTTTTCATTCTCACTTTTTGCACTGTTCCAGGCCTCTTCCTTTGCTGACTTGATAAAGTATTTCCTGTTTTTGATTGTAACATAATTACTCCATATTTTACCTTCCTCTTTTTGGCCAACCTGTATTTCTTTTATGGCATTTGCTTGCGACACAAGTTCATCCGCGTGATATATAATTGTGGCTTCAAGAGTTTTAGGCAAAACCGGCGATTGCTGTTCGTATTCTCCATGATGACTGAGAATAATATGTTCCAACCGTAACCGTAAATCGTATGGAAAATCTTTAATTTCACTGATTTTTTCTGTAAGAATCCTGTATCCTATGGCAATATGCCCCAAAAGGCCACCTTCAACCGTATATTCGAGTTTTTTTGGATCCAGTTCACGCACTTTTCCGATATCATGAATAAACGCGCCAAAAAGCGTTATATCCCTATCTGCTTCATCACACAAAATACACATTTTTTGCGAAATGTACATTACCTCAAATGTGTGTTCCATTAACCCGCCTATGTACGCGTTATGCCAGCTCTTTCCCCCGATTCCATCTTTAAACGCAGACATTAATTCTGTATCTTCAACAAATAACTTCGAAAGAGACTGTACCCATACATTTTTAATGCTTTCTAAATAGACCAAAATGTCGTTATAAAACTTATCCCTGTTCTCTACAACTCGTACCATATCCTCATAACGAAAAGCCCTTTCATCGGCCTTCACCAAATAATCAATCTTTAACTGTTTTTCGTCCCGGTATTTATCAACCGTACCCTTTACGAGAACAAAATCTCCCGTATCTGATGCTTCAAAGTACTTTTCAGCATCGTCCCATAAGCGGCCTTCTATTTTCCCGGTTTTATCCGAAAGCGTCATTTCAAGATACGGTTTATCATACTTTGTTAGTTTCAGGTTTTTTTTTCTAAGCATAAAAACTGAATTAATCTGTTCATTAACTTTAAAATCCGCAATAAATTTTTTATCCACTGAACCCTCCCCGTCTAAACAACACACTAAAAATTCTAATCAAAACCAACAATTGCTAAAACACGCCCTATCCCCAGCAAATTGAGTCATATTCACACCTCGCGCATTTTTCTTTATCATCCCGCTCCTTAAGCTGTTCAAACTTCAAAGCTTGTATGTCTTTCCAGCATTCGACAATAAAAATTTCAAAGTTACGCACCATTGTATCCGTAAGTTTTACAATTTCATCTCTAAAAATACCTTTTTCCAAATTATATTTTTTAACAGTCGCACCCGCAGGTTCTAAAAACTTAAGCACGCCTGTTGAAACTATTTTTTTATCATTTACATGACGAGTCCGCTCATATAACATTTTATACGCAATAAGTTGCCTAAAATAATCATCACATTCTTTTGCCGAAACTTCATGACAATTCGCGATAGCTTTTATATGCTTATCCGGTTTCCCGGTTTTATAATCCACAACCCTTATAGAACCATCCGTTTCCAACTCTATTTTATCAAAGGTACCTTTAAACAATATTCCCCCGGTCAGCACGATTTCCAGTTTGTTCTCGAGATCAACAGGCATAACCGGAAAACGAGACTCACCCTCATACCACGCCCTTATCGTAACATCAACTTTATCTAAACACCACTTTTTGATCTGATTATTGGCGCCCTGAAACTCTAGTTCATTTTTAAACGCTTCTTTGAAAAAATTAAAGTCCGGAAAAACTTCTGTTTTCATAAAATTTAAGTATACTTCCTCCAACGCTTTATGCGCGCAATTACCAAAAACCAGGTGCTGATTTTTTCGGCCTGGAAGACGAAGAACATTATCATACAAAAACTTTCGTCTGCATGTAACGTAATTGTTTAAGCTCGTAGGATTTAAAACAAGCGTACTAATAACATCCGAGAGAACAGCTACCGCAGAGTCAACCGGATCCCGTTTTTTAGATGAAGCCAGAAAATTAATTAAAAACTGTTCTTCATCAATAACCGCGGTTTCGTGATTAATCCCTACCTGATTCAAAAATGGGGTTATAATTACTTTTCCTTCCGGGGCCGCTGTATAAAAAATAGACGCCTTTGCTCTGGTAGATGCCACATAAAAAAGCCTAATTTCATCATAATGCGCTAATAGCTTTCTAGTGTTTTTATCTTCCACTCTCTTTTTGCTTTTGTATATATCAGGTGGCAGGGGAATAATTTCAATTTTTGTTCTTGCAGGCCAGTTTTTCTTTCCAAGACAGAACGGCACAAATACCGTATAAAATTCCAGCCCTTTTGATGAATGAGCGGTATACAATCTTACCCCATTCTGGCTTTGTGTGGCAATATTCCCTTCAAGTGGCATCCCATGCGCTTCTCTCATAGAAAGTTCTTCCATAAATGCTTGAAGATTTAACGCAGGTTTGGATAGATCTGACTCTTTAACCTTATTGATAAACGAACTCAAAGCCCTAAGATCCCGAATCTTAAGAACTTTATCCTGTTCATATCGATCCAAAATATAGCGGTATAACCGTGTGTCCGCAATATACTGCAATAACAAATCATGCACAGGCCTGTTGGATGCGTCTTGAAGCAATCTATTTATCGCCCAGGCCGCTTTATGCAAAGCGCCTATATCTTTAAACATTAATTCCCTCGCGATGTCTAAACCGTTCGAATTCTCTTTTGAAGGCACTTCATCTTTTTCTACCGGAAAATTAGCATGAAATTCCTGAAAAAAATTCACGCCGACTTTGCCTCTTCTTGAGTTTTTCGAATACTTCTTAGCGTTAACATATGAAACGAGTTTCATGATATCTGAAAGATCAACTTCAAGATAATCTGCGGTAAGGATTTTATACAGCGTCAACGACTTTTTCTCATTATCACGGATATCAATATTAGCCAGCTCCAGTACGTCCAACATTTGACGCACACGTTTTTCCTGACGGATATCTTCTTTCCCGTCAGTCGCGTATGGGATACCGGCTCTTAAAAATGCGTCTATAACCTTAAGTATTTGCGCTCTTTTACGCACTAAAACCGCAATATTATTATACGGCTTTTGCCTTTCTTCGTCTGTGAGCATCGCATCACTTCGTATAATGTCAGCCTGCTTTTCTATCTCGTCAACAAGAAAACTAAGTTCCTCTTCCGAAGTGGCAAACTCCATAAGCTTAACATTTTGACTTGAATACGTTTTCGCCCCAACAAGTTTTTTTGAAGAAAGACGTTCATCCTCTGGAATCTGTTTAATAATCCTATCGGCCAAACTCAAAATATCATTAACCGAACGGTAATTACGAAAAAGCTCTATTGTTTGAAGATGCGGCAACCGTTCTTTTAAAATTCTAAAATTTGAAAGTGAAGCTCCCTGAAATCTAAAAATTGATTGGTCATCATCCCCTACACAGCAAATGTTTTTCGTGTCAGGATCCAGTATGCTAAACAAAAGTTCAAGTTGCGTACCATTTGTATCCTGAAATTCATCGACCATTATGTATTTATACTGACGCTGGAAAAATTTCCTGAGAGTTTTGTCCTGCCTAAAAGCGTTTAACGCCGTTAATATCATATCGTCATAGTCTCGCCTGCCCCTTTGGTCAAACAAGAGTTCACAATTTTCATTTTTTAATTGTTCATATTTTTCATAAATAAGCGCAAGCGCGTTTAATCGTACCACATGTTTTTCTTCTATATCCACACCATCAGGCTCTAAATTTTTTATATTCTCCTTAAACTCATGGGGCATAATTGCTTCATTTTTTAGTTCACTTATTCGTTTTTCTATTTCCGAACGAAATGAATAAGGCGCGCCAAAAGGCCTGAGCGGCTGGACTCCTGAGACATTATCCAAAATGTATTCTATAGCCCGAACTTTTTCGATTTCATCGATTTCAATCTGGTCTCTGGAATACTTTAGAGCTCCTTCTGATTCCAAAACAATCGAATTCGCGAAACTGTGAAATGTTTCTATTTCCACTTCATAGCCCGAATGTCCTATTATCAGCGCAAGGCGCTCCCGCATGGCATTTGCGGCGGCATTTGAAAATGTTAATATAAGAATATTCTCCGCAAGAGACTTCTTTTGCTGTATTATATTCGCGGCACGCACCGATAAAAGTTGAGTTTTTCCTGTCCCAGGTCCGGCTAGAACCAAAACTGGGCCGTCAACAAAATCAACAACCTTTTTCTGTTCATCATTTAACTGATTATAATACTCTTGGTAGGTTTTATTTTTTTTCTGTTTCTGCATTTGCTAGTGTTATTTTTTTGAAATTTGAAAT